>CALFHG010000194.1 GCA_937875805.1 uncultured Nitrosopumilaceae archaeon | reverse complement strand
GGCCTGCTGAATTATCTTGGTCGTCAACTTCGGAATTGTGATTTCTTTTTTGTGTAAGATAGAATCAATGACATCAAACGTATTTTTGGCAATACCGAATTGAGATCTACTCTTAAAAGATCTTAATTTTTTCCAATAACTTCGGACATCTTCAGTGATAGAATCTCTACTGTCAATCATAGAAAAAAGAGGATTGCCACCAACAGTAACACCAGAGAAAACTGGAACCATAGAGTCACCATGTTCTCCTAAAACAAGAGCATTTGAAATAGAGGATTGAGGAACAGATAGTTTTTCAGATATAAAATAACGAAATCTACTAGTATCAAGACTAGATGCAATACCAATAATTTTGAATCTAGAGAAATTACTTTCTTTTTGGAAAAAATAAGTTAAAACATCAAGAGGATTGGAAACTATCAAAACTATTGTAGATGGACAATACTGTTTAATTTTTTGTGCAATTTCTTTTATCATCTTTACCTGTAGTACAATATTTTCAGTTCTATCTTTCATGTAAACACCAACACTTGCAGTAATCACAACAATATCAGAACCAGATATTTGAGAATAGTCATCAGTTCCATGAATAGAAAATTTAGAGTTTTTAGGAATTGCACTTGCAATATCCAATGCCTCGCCAATTGCCTTGTTTTTGTTTCGATTGACAAGTAAAACATCATCTAATGCATTAGATACACAAAGAAATGCAATTGATGCACCAACTCTTCCACTACCCACAATCGAAATCAATTATACCACATTTGGTTTATTTGACAATCAGAACAGCACCCAATACAATATTAAAAGATCTTGTAGATTGAGCAGATAAATCAAAAGGAACTAAAATATTTTTAAACAATTTAAAATTCTTTTTTACGAATACTGTCTTTTTGACGGTTATGATCATGTTTAGATAACTCACCCTCCAATTTATTACATAATTCATCAGCAATTTTTAGAATATCCCAACCTGAAGCAGTATAGATTAGTTGTTTTTTTGAGGTTTTAACAGTAGCAGTAGCATCATAATGAGTTCTAGAACCTTCAGGATTTTGAGATTCCACTGCAATTTTTGCTTCAATGATATGAGACAATACTTGTTGAACTTTCTCTAATGAACCACTAAATTTGGATGAAAGTATCTCATTAGCTGGTTCGTCTTTAGGTAAACCAATTACAAATAAAGGAACTTTTTCAACCATATACAACCCATGTAAACTGGAACTTAATAGGTTTCTAATTATTATCAAATATGATTTTCAGGCATGGTATTGTTAATGATGTATTTATCAAAAATATGAAAGAGAACTATAATGGATGTAAAAAAATTAAAATTATCAGAATTAATGACAAAGCCAATTACAGTTAATCCAGATACAACACTCATGAAAGTAAGAGAGTCAATATTAAAACACAAAACAAAACGAGTGATAGTTGTAAATAAAAATAGTCCAGTGGGAGTAATAACTGAAAAAGATTTAGCAAAAAAAATTTATCAATTGGGTACAAAACCAATAGAATCCGTAAAAGCCAAAGATTTCAAACCAAGAGAATTATTTACTCTTACTAGAGAGGATTCAGTTCAAAAATGTGCAAAATTAATGAAAAAACACAGAATTAGTTTGGTGATAATACTTGATAAAAATAAAATTCTTGAAGGAATTGTAACAAAAACAAATATTGTAAAAGCATTCCTTACAAAAGGCTCAGATTCAATCAAAGTTTCAAAAATAATGAAAAATAAAGTAATAACATCTACACCAAGTGATCCAATATTACTCATAGAAAGTTTGTTGATCAAGTATGGGATTTCTAGAGTTGTCATTAAAAGAAATCAAAAACCCGTAGGGATAGTAACTTTCAGAGATTTTGTGCCTGCAAAGATTCCTCAATGGATTGCAGAGTCAGCAGATCCAAAAGAAGTTCAAGAATACAAATTTAAAAAAGGATTAGAAGAAACACATTCAAATCAAATGAGTTATCTATTTCCATTTCATGCCACAGACATCATGTCGACAAACCCCATTACAATAGATGAAGATAAAGAAGTGAAACAAGCTATCATCAAAATGATCAAATATAATATCAGTGGTCTTCCAGTAGTAAAAAAATCAAAATTAGTAGGAATAATTACAAAATCAGATATTGTAAATACACTAGCAAGTTAATTCTATTTTACTATCAGAACGGAACAAGAAGAAGACTGTGAAATCTTATTTGAGACACTTCCAAGTAAAAATCTAGATACAGAGCCTAATCCTTTATTTCCAACAACAACAAGATCACATTTTTCTTTTTTCACAATTTTTTCAATCTCATTGACAATATTTCCTTCTTTTAAGAAAATTTTTGCAGTAATTCCTTTTTTTGAAAGTTTTTCATTTGCCTTTTCCAATATTTTAGTTCCAAACTTTCGAATCATATTGAGGTACTCTTTACGATCTAGTAGATTAATCGGAAGTGATTTTTCTACAACATATATCAAAATAAGATTAGAATTAAACGCATCAACAAGTTCACACGCACGTTCCAAACACTTTTCTGAATATATTGAACCATCAATTGGAACAAGAATTTTTTTAAAACTATTAGTCATTTCACTATCAATACAGGTTTTTTAGACTTGTGTAAAACATAGTTAGAAACACTCCCCAAGAAAATTTCTGTGGCAGAACCTCTCCCACGTGCTCCAAGTACAACCATATCAATTTTATTTTTAGGATTATTAGCAAATCTTGCTATGTCATATCCAGGATCTCCTGCAATTGCTTTTCCTGTCAAATCAATTCCTTTCTTGGCAGCTCTAACTTTGGCTTCGCTAAGTAATTTTTTTACTTCAGTCATTGAGTTAAAATCCAGGAATCCAAGTGGATGTATTGCATATATTCCAGGCACTGTTTTTACTGATAATGCGACAAGTGTACCTTGAGATTGTCGGGCAATGTGTATAGCCATATCTAAACCACGAATTGAATTTTTTGATCCATCAAGAGGTACAAGAATTTTCTTTGTTTTAACTGCCATACTGTTGTAAAACAAATTTTGAATTTATAAGAATACCGTGATTACCTTAAGTGATTTTCAGTCATGACAATTTAGAATTTATCTCATATAATTGAAAAAAGAATACAGTGTATGAACAGTACGTTTGTAAATGATGTAATGAGTAAAAATTTACTAAGTTTAGACAAATCAACATCACTACAAGAAGCTGCAGAACACATGAAAAAATTATCCATAGGTTGTGTAATTGTAACTGATAACAACAGTCCAATCGGAATAATTACAGAGAGAGATTTTGTGACAAAAATCGCAGCAGAAGGAAGGCCGCTATTTACAGAAATTAAAGAAGTAATGTCATCACCTTTGATTACAATTGATTCAGAAGAAACAATTTGGGAAGCATCAGAATTAATGAAAGAAAAATTAATTCATAAACTTCCAGTTAAAGAGGGTGATAAAATTGTTGGAATCATAACAACTACAGACATTGTAAAAATTTCTAGTGTAGGATCAGATTCAGAAATGCGGAGAATTTGTGATCAAATTCTTTTAAGAATGAAAAAAGAGTAATCAAAAGAGATATTCACTTAAATTATTGAAATTAAGACCATAACCATTATGATGTCAGGAGATGCAGGATCAGCCGTTCTTGAAACAAGAGATGATGAAGCCAAGATATCAGATAAAACTAAAACAAAATTTGATGTAATAATTATCGGTGCAGGTCCTTCAGGATACACAGCAGGGATTTACTGTTCTAGGGCAGGATACGACACTTTAATTTTATCAGGATTACTTCCTGGAGGACAACTAGTCAACACAACAGAAGTTGAAAACTATCCTGGATTTGAAAATGGAATAATGGGCCCTGATTTGATGATTGATATGAGAAAACAATCACAAAGAATGGGTACAACCATTATTGATGATGTTGTAGTAGATGTAGACTTTAGACGAGAACCATTCAAAGTTTTAACAGCATCAGAAGAATTTGAAGGTCGTGCAGTGATTATTGCAACAGGTGCCAATCCAAGAAAGCTCGGAATAGAAGGTGAAGAAGCATTTGCAGGTAAAGGAGTATCATATTGTGCAACTTGTGATGGACCATTCTTTAGAAATCAAGAGATAGTGGTTTCTGGTGGCGGAGATTCTGCAGTTGAGGAAGCAACATTTCTTACAAAATTTGCTACAAAGGTTCACCTAGTTCACAGAAGAGATGAACTGCGTGCAAGTAAAGTCATGCAAGAAAGAGCATTTAACAATGAAAAAATAAAATTTGTTTTTGATACAACTGTAACTGAAATTAAAGGAGATCAAAAAATGAAACAAGTAGTGCTAAAGAATTTAAAAACAAATGAAGAAAGTACACTTGATGCAGAAGCTTTGTTTGTTGCAATTGGACATGTACCAAACACGCAACTGTTTAAAGATCAAATCGATCTAGATGCCGAAGGATATATTGTATTAAAAAATAAAACACATACCAATATGAAGGGGATATTTGCCGCAGGAGACGTACATGACAGAAGTTATCGACAAGCAATTACAGCTGCAGCTTTTGGATGTATGGCAGCAATTGATGTAGATAAATATCTCACTGAAAATGCAGACAAGGGATAATGAAAAATGCTCAATGTAAAAAATGTCTAAATAAATTTCATCAAAAAGACATCTACACAATTCAGCAATTTCAATACAGGAAAATTCCTACATACGAATGGTCTGTAAAGTATTTTGAAAAATCAGGAATTACAGAATGGGATTCATTTTGTGAAGAATGTATGTCATTGTACTCAAAAGAATCTGAAAAAAAATGGAATGAATTAAAAATCTAAACTCTTTATTGTGAGATAAAAAACCAAAAATTATGAGTCAAGATCCAGAAAATCTAAAAAAATCAGCTAAAGAACATAGCAAAAAATTAGCTAAGACAGGAATGGAGTTGGGAGAAATTCAATTCAGTTACAAAATTGAAGAAAAAGTAACCAAAGAATATTGGCAAAAACGAATGAATGATTTTAAAAAATATAATGAAAAAGGTTTGGAATACTATAATCAAGCCCATTCAATAATAAACTTGGTAAACAATGAAGAAGCACAAATGTTTCTTTTACGTATTAGTAAATTCAGACAATTAAGTACAACATTATCAGAAACCATGGAGAAAATTAAAGAAAACCCATCAATAATAGACCCTAAAGATAGACAACAAAGTCTATGGAGTAAAGAAATTAAAAATCAAATCACCGAACAAAGTAACAAATGTTTACGACATGAAATGGATATGAATACATCATTTAGAGAATTTTATGAAAAACATTTGAAAAAAATTCTTGAATGATTATTAATATGCTAATTCAGACATGTATTTTGCATCTTTAAGACAATGATCAAATTCTTCTTCAGTTATTACATTTTGAGATGCATAAACACTTTTGAATTTCCTACCATCATCAGCAAAAATTCCCACCACACATGCATCCCCTTCAATAGGATATTTTTTCATGCATGCATATACAGCAGCAGAAGAAGGACTAATCAAAAGTCCATCTTTAGCAAATACATCTTTTACAACTGAAAAGGCCTCATCATTATCAACAGAAACCCAATCATCTACAACATTTTCACGTCTTAAAAATAAATCAGGTTTTGCAGATTCTTCAAAATTTCTCCACCCTTGAATCAAATGGTTTTGTTGAGGTTGACATCCAATAATCTTTACATCAGGATTTTTTTCTTTGAGGAAAGCACCTATTCCAGTAATAGTTCCTCCAGTGCCAACACCAGTAAAGAAATGTGTAACTTTTCCCTCAGTTTGCTTCCAAATTTCAGGCCCGGTTCCAACATAATGTCCCTTGAAATTTGCTTCATTTGCATATTGATTTGGAGAATAATACGTGTCAGGTCTAGAAGATGCAATAGATGTAGCAAGTGCAATACTTTGATCAGTTCCAGCACCCACTTTAGGACACAAATCATCACTGGTTTCAAACACTTTGGCACCTAATTTTCTAATGATATCTTTAGTTTCATTACTTACTTTTTCCGGAATAACAATCTCAACTTTATAACCCAACACATTTGCAATTCCAGTTAAGGCAATTCCAGTATTACCAGAAGTTGGTTCAATGATGATACTTTTTCCTTTTGTTAATAGTCCTCTTTCTTCACCGTCTTTTATCATCCAGTATGCAGCCCTGTCTTTAACAGAACCAAATGGATTATGACCTTCTAATTTTGCAAAATATTCTACAGTGTCATGAGAAAGAGAATCCAAGTGTACTAGAGGAGTATTACCTACACGATTCAGAACATCTGTATCAGTAACAGAAGTCATGATTTAGATTATTTCACCTTTTTAATTTTGAACGTAATGGTTTCACCATCTTTTGACATGTTTAATAATTCATGACCGTTTCTTGTAACCCATCTTGAAATATCATCTTCAGCAGCAGGATCATCAGCAGATACAATTATGATTTCACCTACTTGCATTCTTTCAATTTCAATTTTTGTTCTAAACACAGGCTCAGGGCAAAATAATCCAGTTGCATCTAATTTTTTTTCAGTGGATTCAGACATTAGTAACTAATTTCTAAAGGTCGATTTGTCATATTAAAAGCTATTTGAGTTTTGCAATATGATCATCTAAAAAGATCTTCGTGTTCAGGACGAATTAACTCATCAATAGAATAGTCTTCTAGTTTAAACGAATAATCATGAATAATTGCAATTGGACATTTCAAAGATTTTCCCATTACCAGTTCAGATGCTGCAGAAAGTTCATCGGCAATTGCGATTGCAGTAATTTTTAAAATTTTATTAAAAGAATCAAGAGTGCCAGCATAATCTAAAATTGGATTTAATCCAGATATTCCAATTGCGTGATTAGATTGACCCATTCTAAAAGGACGACCAAACGTATCAGAAATTATAATTGCCACATTTTTGTTTGATTGCTCTAAAATTTTCTTTCTAATTCTTTGTGCAGAAATATCAGAATTTACAGGTAACAAAGTTGCATATCCTTCTTGAATATTACTTTCATCAATTCCAGCATTTGCACAAATGAAACCATGATGAGTTTCAACAATCAAAATACCATTACCCATACGAATAATACGTTTTGATTCAGATAAAATTAATTCAATGATTTTAGGATCTTTTTGATATTGAGAGCCAATACCCTCAGCCAACAAAGATGGAGTTACAGTTGACAAATCTATCAAACGTCCTTCTTGTTTAGAGATTATTTTTTGTGCAATAACAACAAGATCCCCATCGTTTAATTTATCAGAGTTTAAAATAATTTTAGCAATATCATCAGAGGGTTCAATCTCTTTTTCAATTAGAATTGGAATTATTTGCAAGCATATTGTCTCAAATATAGGACTAAAAAATTGTTTATGCAGTTGTAGGTTTTAATTCAAGTTTGTAATGCTTGTTAATTATATCAATAATTTTAGAAAGATCTTTTTCTTCCAAAGTAGTAGTAGCCAAATCTTTAACAATATCTTGGGCACGATAGGCAATTCCCAATCCACAAATATCAAATAATTTTATATCATTTGCACCATCCACTACACAAACTATGTCTTCTTTTTTCTCACCCCATTCTTCAATTTTTATCCGAGCTGATTTTGATTTATCAGAAGTGACGTTTATTGTAACGCCATCCAATTTTCCATCTTTGAATATCAAATCATTTGAATAAACATAATCTATGTCCAATTCTTTTTGTAATCTATGCATCATCAAAGTAAATCCTCCAGATACAGCCATAATTTTCCACCCTGCTGCCTTTAATGCCATACATGCCTCTTTTGCACCAGTCATGATTGGTAATGCATCAGAAACTTCTTGACAAGTTTTTTCATCCAGTCCTTTTAGTGCTTCAACTCTAGTTCGGAGTCCTTCTTCCCAGTTAATTTTTCCTTGAATTCCTTGTTTTGTAATCTCCCAAATTTCATCTTGTTTGTTGAGTTTTTCTGCAAGAATTGGCAAATACTCCTCATCATACAAAACACCTTCAACATCAAAAATTATCAGCAATTAATTTCTGATCTAGAAAAAAATTACTAATAATATTAAAGTTGGGAGCAAATATTTAGGAATTAAACTTATTTCATTATAGATAATTGGCGATCAAATTACAAATTTGAAGTTGAGAATGTATTCTCAAAGATATCAATTAAAAAAATACTACATATCACTCATTTTTTTGGTATGTGATGGATCCTTTTCCACTGCTCCTTTAATTCGTTTTTCTAACTCTTCGGCATATTCATTACAACATATCATGGAACAAAATATTGCATTTTTTCCAAGAAACTTTTTGCCACAATGTTTACAATTCATGATTTTGCACTGAAAGCATACTAAAACCACTGTCTAATGTCTGTGTTGTAATTGTTTGTTTCGATTCCTAGGATTGGAAAATATTATTTTTAACGATAAAAAATGAACTTGAGAGTATTGGAGTTTAGATTTTAGAATAACCTACATCTTTAATTCATTTTTCCAGTAGGAATGTTCCTAATGATTTTGGTTTATAGCCATTGCAGGAGGACTCTCAGGTTTAACCAAGCAAGAGGGATTTGTGATAATTGTTATCACAAAAAATGTCTATGGCACATCGCCACATGGTTAAACTTGGGAGAATTTTTCAATCATTCACAGAACCCATATTTTAAAATAATAAAATAGAACAAGCCCATACAAAATCCCGTTTGATTTCCTTTAGAGTCGTTCTAAATTTGACTCAGGGGGTAGAGGTGAACTTTGCTCTTACATCTAATATACACTTTTGAAACTTAAGTATTTCTATAAAATCATTCTTTGATCGTAGTCATTTGATAGAGTTGGAATCAGAGTTACCTACCTGTAACATAACTGATATACAATATGGATGAGGCAATAACAGAAATTCCAATGATTAATGCTCCTTCTTTTTTTGAAAAAACACTTGCTCTAAAACTCATGAATTTTCTACAAAGATTTTGAACTTAAGCGTATTGGATTATTCCTCTTTATTTTTTACGAATATGGATTTATTTGTACTAGTATTTCACAATTAATCTATGAAAGGGAATTTACCAGGTGTATGTGTAGACTGTGGGGAACATATTACATATTCTAAAAAGAGTTTTCAAACTCATGCAGAATACTTGAAAAAGTTTAGGTGTCCAAAGTGTGGGGCATTTGCATTAAAAACTGAGAGTTTAGATTTTTAATTGTAATTAGGGAACGTGTTACTTGTAGGATATTGAGATTCCTCTTTTTTTATTTGAAAAATCTATTTACCCCTGCAACGGCCACAATTAATCCCACAATAACTCCAACTAATTGAAAGTAGGGCTTATACTCATTGTAATTTCCTAGATTTTTTAAACACATTTCATGATATTCAGAAGGGAGATCCTGTTCTGTACAGTATGGAACTGCATAATCTCCAACTATCCATATGACGTATTCAACTAATTCCCCAGCACCTGCTCCCAGCACAATACCGAAAAGCATTACAACTGTTTTGAATATCCCTTGTGTGTTCATCATTTTCTTATCTCTCTTTCTTTATTTTTAGATGTGGACTTGACAGGTAAGTAGTACCCGTCTAGCCCACGAAGAACGATGTTCCTAAAGGGATAAAAATCATGAGGAGTTTAGAATCTAATTATCAGAGGTCCAAGAGTTTTTGTTCTAATTGTTCCATTTCTTCATCATCACATTGTTCGGCACTCTCAATGGCACAAAATTCCCTCACTTCATCAAATGCATCAAGGCATGATTGTAATTCTTCAGGATTAAGGTTATCCTCACCACATGCAATCATCATTGCCCCATAATTTATTGCAAATTGTTCTAATACCCATTTTTGAGTATCCATACTTTCCAAGATATCAAAATCAGATACACTAGTTCCAAAATAAAGAACACCCACAAGTATAGGAATAATCAAAAGAAATTTTAATTTAGATTTTATCAACATGGACATAATCTTCTAACCAATTAGAAAGAATACATCCATTATTTTTATGTGAGGGTATTTTTCTAATTCGCATTCAAACTAAGGGGTTTTTGTTGTTCTGATATTGCTTTTAAGTGAAATACGATATTTGATATCAAAATTGGTTCATGGTATTAAAGTTTAAATTTTTTTAAAATTAAAAAACGCTAGTAATAAATCACCGAGTATTTTGTATTAGACATGGGCGAATTAGAACGTAAATTTGATGTAAAAATTGAATCAACAGAAGATAAAGTAAAATTTCCTGATGAACTCAAAGTAAATTTAAAAGAATTAGGCTTAATGGACGATAAAGGAAAACTAAAACTCAAGGGAGTTAGTCCAAAAATGCTCAAAAGAATGAAACAAGAATTTGTGAAATGTCCAGTTTTAAAAGAAGATATTCAATTTGTTCAATGTTTTGTATGTCCAAATTTCCAAAGTAGAGTTATGGGCGAAGTGTTATGCAAAGGCGACCCACTGAAATAATCTAGTCTTAAAACTAAAATCATCACGAAAGGCTCATTAGTTTAATTAATTCTTAAAAAAATAGTTTGGGTAAAGAAGACGTAGGAATTACAGTTTCAAAAAAAGATGATTTTAGTGAATGGTATACTCAAGTAGTTTTAAAGGCAAAACTTGCAGATTATGCACCAGTTAAAGGATTAATTGTTCTCAGACCTGACGGGTATTCAATCTGGGAGTCATTAAGAAATACATTTGATAAAAAATTTGCACGAAATGGAATTAGAAATGGGTTTTTACCAATACTTATTCCAGAATCATTGCTAGGAAAAGAACAAAAACATTTTGCAGGTTTTAACCCAGAAGTATTTTGGGTAACACATTCAGGTACAAATGAGATAGGAGATAGATTAGCATTAAGACCAACATCTGAAACATTAGCATACACGTTATATTCAAAATGGATTCAAAGTTGGAGAGACTTACCACTAAAAATGAATTTTTGGAATACAGCATTAAGAGCTGAAATTAAAGCAACAAAACCATTTCTCAGGACATCAGAGTTCCTTTGGCAAGAAGGACATACGGTACACTCTACAAAAGAAGAAGCTGAAAAAGAAGTAATGACAATTTTAGATATTTATA
>CALFHG010000193.1 GCA_937875805.1 uncultured Nitrosopumilaceae archaeon | reverse complement strand
TGATTTTCGAGTCTATGAGCGAGGACATTATGGTGAAAAAGGTGCAAAATTTCTAATCTTTGGTCTAAATGAGGGTCAACAAGAAAAAATGGGGAATTTACAAAAAAAGGTTGAAGAAATTACTGAAATGGGTAAAGAACCTATTATTGCAGTAATAGAAAGACGGGGTGAAGTAATTTATTATAAAATTAATAGAATGAATTTTTTTGAAAATAAAGCACGATTAGAAGATTCATTTGAATTTTAATTATTTAATATCCACTCTGATGAATATTTTAAAAGATTATTTTCTTCTGCATACATAAAATCATAAACTTTTACATGTTTTGTTTTATTTTCCCACAAATCTTCAAAATCTTTTACTTTTCTTTCAACCCTTGATTTATCATTCCATGATGTAAACACATCTACGGACTCAAAATCTCTGGTTTGATCTGAAAATGATTCTTTTGATGTACCTGTGAAAGCCACTGTTTGGTCCTCCTCATCTCTAAAAATTCCAATTCTTTCTGAAAATGTATCTGAAATTTGTTCTGAATTTGGTATTGCGATTTTTAATTCCACCTGTCCACTATTTACAATATCTTGAAGTTTTTGTATTTTAGCATCTTTGATTAATTTTCCTTTAAATGATTTTGTATATTTCTCAGAAAAGATTTTTGTCAATAAATTAAGATCAGCGGTTCTAAATCTATGACCTGTGATCAACCGGAGTTTTGTTTTTCTTTCTGCAAACCCATCAAACGCTATGGAAAATGTGGATAATGTTTGAATTGATAAAAAATCAACACATCTATCATATTCTATGCAATTACTTAGACATGGAAGGAAAAATTCTGAAACAATGTTGTCTCTGTCAGAACGATATTCTTCTTTAAGATTAATTCCTCTCAAGTTCAATAATTCTCTTGAAGAATTTTGTTATTTAAATAAACAACTTTGAAAATATTTTTGATTTTCTACTTTTCAAAATATTGTTTTACCCCATATGTGAAAATATCTTATTGCTTCAATCCTATTACTGAGAATAGCCCCTCTTAGACTCTTATGGGATTATTTTGATAAATGAATATCCAGCGGGTGTTGAAATTATCATCAATCTGATAAATCCGATGGCCAGAGATTGGTCTACCCTAAGCAGTAGGCCAATCTTGTTTTTACACTAAGATTTATTTGCAAAATTCACAAAACTGTGAATATGGCTGAAATTTCTGATGAAGATCGTGAGAGAGTAAAATTATTGCAACTCATCACTAATTCTAAACATGAATTCAAAAAACTTACTTTGGAACAATTAAAAAGATTACAAGAATTAGTTGAAAAAAAAGATTACAGTCACGATAAAAAAGCACATAAATCTAAAGTCAAACTGTTAGGGAAAATTAATGTCAGAATTTATGAATTGACAGAAGGAAAAGGAATCTGGACTTGATGTGCCAATTAGGTACAAATATTCAAACAAATCTGATAAACTGTGGTAGAAAATAACCTCATTCATGAAAGTAGTCCGTATTTACTTCAACATGCACATAATCCAGTTAATTGGTATGGGTGGAATGATGATGCTTTACAAAAAGCAAAAGATGAAAACAAACCAATTTTTCTAAGTATTGGATACAGTGCTTGCCATTGGTGTCATGTGATGGCTCATGAATCATTTGAAAATGA
>CALFHG010000192.1 GCA_937875805.1 uncultured Nitrosopumilaceae archaeon | reverse complement strand
TCAGATCAATAGCATGTTGAGGAAAAAGAACATATCCTAATCGATAGCCTCCTGCTGCATGAGATTTTGACAATCCATTTGTAACAAAAGTTCCTTCAGGATAAATTGTCCCCATACTAACAAATTTTGAAAAATCATATGTTGTAAGTGCGTAAATCTCATCAGAGATAATAGTAATGTTTTGTTCTCTACACACATCTGCAATTTCTTCCAATTCCAATCTATCATATAGTAATCCAGTAGGATTGTTAGGATTATTCAATATCAAAATCTTTTGTCTATCTTGTAATCGTAAAGCCAATTTTCTCAAATCATTTGGAGATATTTTTTTATTTGCACGAGTAGGTAACATGTGATAATTTTTTTTCAAAAATCTGATTTGTGGCAGATATCCTAACCATGCAGGAGTCGGTAAAATTACAGTGCCATGTAATACCTCTAAAAGATTAAAAATTAGTTCTTTTGTACCAGGGCCCACATAGATTCTTTCAGGTGCAATGTCCATTCCAAAATAATGTTTGTTATATTTTGAAATAGCATTTCTTAATTCAGGAATTCCAGGTACTGCAGCATATGCTCCTTTGTCAACATTTTTGATTAATGCCTCTTGAATCAATTTAGGTACAGGAAAAGGAGATTGTCCAAAAGCAAAGCCATAGTAGCCAAAACTACATTCAGGGTGAGAGCAATCGGAGTGAAATTCCTGTAAAAATGTATTTAATTTTAGATTCTCAGGCATCTCAATGTCTTCAACCTGTTGATCAACTACAAATTTCAATAACATATCTAAGTTTGAAGAGATTATAGATTAAACATAAAAATAGAAAATATCAAAGAGTGAAAATTATCAACCTAATTTTTGAATTTCATCTAGAACTTTAGGATTTTCGATCGACGATAAATCACCTAATTTGGTTCCAAGTAATTTTGATTTTAGCAATCTACGCACGATTTTACCAGTTCTAGTTTTTGGAAGATCAGATAATTGAAAAACAAATTTAGGTTTCGCAATTTTTCCAACTTTTTCAGATATATAATTAGAAATTTCAGAAGTTGTAATTAATTCAGATGTATCATCTGCAACAAAAAATACAACAATTGCCTCTCCTGTTATACTATCTGGAATAGATATGGATGCTGCATCAGATATTTTTTCATGAGAAATAACAGCATGTTCAATTTCAGCAGTACTCATTCTATGACCTGAAACATTAATCACATCATCAGATCTTCCACGCATGTACCAAAGATTATCCTTATCAACAAAAACATAATCACCATGAAACCAAATATTCTTAAATCTTGACCAATAAGTTTCAAGATATTTTTTGTCGTCATTTAATAAACCACGAGTCATTGCAGGCCACGGGGATTTTATAACAAGATATCCATTTTTCTCTCTGACAGAATTTTGATCATCATCAACAACATCCAAATTCATTCCAGGAACTGGCATGCCAACAGTTGAAGGTTTTAATTTCATTCCAGGAAATACAGATAACATTGCACCCCCTATTTCAGTACCTCCAGACAAATTCATGATTGGGATTTTTTTATTTCCAACTTTTTCATACAACCACCACCATGAATCCTCATCAAGTGGTTCTCCAGTTGTAGGAATATTTTTGATTTTATCTAAAGAAAATAGTTTTAGTGGCTCGATATTATTTTTTTTGAATAATCTTACAGCTGTTGGAGATATTCCAAAAATTGTTGCATTGTAACCAGACAGCATTTTCCATATTCTATCAGATGTTGGAAAATCTAAAGCACCGTCGTAAATTACAGCACTAGCACCCATAATCAATAAACCATATACGTTCCACACCAGCCCTGTAATCCAACCAATATCTGCAGGCCAAAACAAGATATCATGTGCCTGAGTATCTATCAAATATGCTGATTGATGACCGGCAAATACAGAAAAACCACCATGAGTGTGAATGACGCCTTTTGGCTTTCCCGTAGTACCAGACGTATACAAAATGAATAAAGGATCTTCTGAATCTAGAATTTCAGTTTCACACATTACATCTTGAGAAGATACAAGAGTATCATAGAAAATAACATTATCAGTTTCAGAATATTTATCCACTCCTTCGTATGGAATTACAATAGTTGTTTCCACCATTGTATTTTTTAATGCAATATCTACGGATTGCTTCTGTGAAATAGATTTACCTTTTCTATAAAATCCATCAGAAATTATTAGAATTTTAGCATTACAATCTTTTAATCGTACATGTAATGAATCTGAACTGTATCCCGAGAAAATTATAGTTTGTATAGCTCCAATTTTTGCTGCTGCAAGAATAGATAATATTGCCTCTTCAATCATTGGCAAATATATTGCAATTACATCTCCTTTTTTCACACCCAATGACTTTAATCCATTTGCAAGTTTTGAAACTTTGGAATCAAGTTCAGAATATGAAACGTTTGATGTTTTGCCATTTTCAGATTCAAAATAATATGCAATTTTATCAGGAATAGTTTTTACAAATTTTTCAACTGATGATTTGTAGATATTTGTTTTACCATTAACAAACCATTTAGACCATGCAATTCCTTTAGAAGTATCTAAAATTTTTTCATATGGTGTATCCCAAACAATTCCAATGTCCTCATCCACAGATTTCCAAAACCACTCTAGATCATTTTTTGCTTTATGAGATAATTCATCAAATGATGATAGATTATGTTTTTGCATGAATTTGTAAATATTTGATTCTTGAATTTGTTTTTCAGTTGGAATAAATTCAAAATCAGACAATGTTTAATTTTTGGTCTTCAATGGAGTAAAAAGATTTTTTGTTATGAAATATCAATACCTAGTCGTCTGGCGCAGGCAATTGCTGCTTTACCAGTATCCTCATCAATTCCAACTCTCTCTAGTTTTTGAGTCCATCCAGTTTGAGTACCCATTGTATTTTCACGATAATATGCCCTCAAAATTGTGCCTATTTCATCATCTAATCGATTTCTAGTAGCATCATTCATTCCAGCTTGAAGAATAGTTGCATCGGATGTTGCCAGAA
>CALFHG010000191.1 GCA_937875805.1 uncultured Nitrosopumilaceae archaeon | reverse complement strand
TCTCTAATATCAAATCTATTATTTTTTGATCTGTTCCTATATGTTTTGTAATGTAAGAATTTTTTATACTAGAATTTTCTAGTGCTGGAATCAAATCATTATTGACATCATTTTTTACATGTGCTCCTTCATGAAGAAAATAAAAAACTACAATCAAAACTTTAGGATTATCTTTTTCACATTTTTTAATCCCTTCAAAAATATCTGGTTGTTCTATCTCTAACCAACATCTACTAACATTTCTATAGGAATCTTTTAGATGATTTACAATATAATCCAATGACATTTGGGCTTTAGGATCTTTACTTCCATGTCCAATAATCATTACATCCACTTCATCATTTGATAGAGTAACATTGTTTTCTTTTATTGTTGTAGATATTCTGTTTTCAACAACTTCTATCAATGTTTTATGCATGCTCATTTGCTTAGTGACAACAAATTTCACTTTGGTATCTTTTTGAAATTTCATTACATCAGTAACTGCATTTTTTACTTTTCTCCCAGGATACAAAAAGTATGGAACAATGGTCAAAGAATCAATATCTTCTTTTAGACATTTAGCAATTCCATCTTCAATATATGGCGGTTCCACCTCTAGGAAACAAAAATCAGTGAAAACATAGTCACCTTTTGCTTTGATTCCTTGGCAAATAACATCTAATTCTTCAGATGCTTCTCTTTCTCTACTTCCTCTATCAATTAGTAATAATCCTCGCTTCAATTCATAATCCTCGCTATAGCTATAGTCAAATTTGGTGGGAATTTCTGTTTTTCTACTATTAATTCACCTCCAGATACTTTGATGGCAGCAGCCTCTGAAACACTTGCAGTTCCTTCAAAAGCTTTTACTGTTTCAGAAGGATTTGGGGTAGAAATTTCAGCTAAATCTTCTCTATTTACATACTCTACTGGAATTCCCATCTCTTCTCCGAGATCTATCAGTCCTTGTACATCTTGTGGTTTTTTTATTGATACTAATTTTGCAATAGATTTTGAACTAAGTTTGAATTTTTCTAAGCAATGATCAATTCCTTCTCTAATTGTTTCTTTTGTAGTATCCCAATGCAATCCAATTCCAATTACTAAACTTGGTGGACGATATATCACAGATTCATTTGATATTTCATCATCAATTATTTTATCTGAAATTATTAAATATGCTTTAGAATTTGATTTTTTTAAATCATCCATTTTTTCATAAATTATAACATTTTTTGGTAAATTCTTATACCAATTTTTTTCACCTATTTCTTGTAGTATCCCAATAGGTTCTTCATTTACCATATGTGCACTAATTTTAGTTACAGTAGAATCATCATCTATTTTCCAATTAAATTCTCTTCCTACTAGATCTACTGCTATTGTTTTGTTTACGTCTGCTGCAGTAGTGATTACAGGTAATGCTCCAAGTTTTTCTGCAATTTCTTCAGTTAATTCATTAGCTCCACCAATATGTCCTGATAAAACGCTGATTACAAAATTCGCTTTATCATCAATTACTATTACAGCAGGATCTGTTTTTTTATCTTTCAAATGTGGTGCAATTAATCTAATTACTGCCCCTAATGAAAAAATACAGATTAATGCATTATTATTTTTAAAAAGTTCAACAATTTTATCAGTTGTAGGCTCGGAATACCAAGTAATTCCTACTGCTTCAGTTGTTAGTTTTGAAGGAGCGAATATACTCCAATCTGGAAATAGTTTTTTTAGATTTTCTCCTATCTTTATTCCATTTTTAGTAATGGCAAGAACTACAGTTTTTTCCATAATCAAAATCTTCTAGCTTTAATAAAATACCTTACTGTTCAGATTTTCTAGCCAAAATCTTTCCTTCAAAATCAAACAATATTACATCTATAGGTACTTTTTCTTCAGAATGTTTTCTCATATGTTTATACGTTTCACTACAAATCAAATCAAAAAACCCGTGAATATTATTTTCCTGAATTATCTCAGAAACATGTCTTGCTGTATTTGCTTTTCTAATATCATGAATTACATTTTCTTGTGCATTACAACTTTTGGCTAATTCAGCTAGAAAGCCCATATCAACTTTTGATCCTTTGACATGTGTTTGTTTAACTCCTGCAGCCATTTTTGCAAGCTTTCCAATAAAACCTACAACATATGCTTTTTTGATATCTTTTCTACCACACTGTTGAATTGTATATCCTGAAAAATCACCCATTTGTACAAAGCAATGTTCTGGCAAATCAACTATTTTTTTTGCAAAATCTTCACTACGTCCACCTGTAGTTAGTACTACTGTGTCATTACCCATTGCAATTGCTACATCCAAATTTTGTCTAATTGATGCTGCATATGATGCTGTAGAAAATGGAAATACAATACCACTTGTTCCTAAAATTGAAATTCCATTTATAATTCCTAATCGAGGGTTGTCAGTCTTTGGTGCTAGTTCTTTTCCTTTTGGAACTGAAATCACAACTCTAATTCCATTTTTTAAAAGAATATCCTTGCCTACTTCTTTCAAATTTTCTGTAATCATTTTTTTAGGTACTGGATTTATTGCAGGTTTATTAATTTCCAAGCCTAATCCTGGTTTTGTAACAATTCCTACACCTTCTCCACCATCAATTTCAATTTCATTGGTTTTTTTGGTGATTGATAATTCCACAATAATTTCTGCCCCGTGAGTTACATCAGGATCATCTCCACCGTTTTTAATTACAGAACATTTTGCCTTATCTAATTCAAATTCACAAGAATGGATTGGTATTTGAAGAAAAGATCGTTTTGGTAATAGAATACTTACATTATCAATTTTTTTCTGATTTATTATTGATAGTAATGCAGCTTTAGATGCTGCAGTTGCTGAACTTCCTGTAGTGTAACCAGTCTTCATTTTGGTCTTTTCTTCTTCCATGTTTATTGTATTCATTTTATAGTATTAACTCTTATTTTGTAATTTTTACAATTACTAAATAGATTTAAAATTAAAACAAACTTGGTTCTATTATGGTCAAACTCTCTAAGATTGTTGTTACTGGAGCAAGCGGATTTATCGCAAAAAATCTTAGAAAATATTTATCTGAAAAAAATATTGATTTAATCTCAATATCTAGAAATGACTTTAAAAAATTTAAATCTGAATCTAAAATCATTTCAAAAGATTATGATGAAAAAAAACTTTTACAACTAATTAAAAATTCAGATGCATTAATTCATCTTGTTGGTATAGGACAACAATCAGTTAATTCAGATTATAATATGATAAATACTGAATTTACACAACATATTGTAAATTTAAGTAAAAAAGCCAATATTAAAAAAATTGTTTATCTAAGTGGTTTAGGAGTCTCTACAAAAACAACTTTGGGTTATTTTATTTCAAAATACAATGCAGAAAACTTTATCATTAATTCTGGATTAGATTACACTATTTTTAGACCATCATATATTGTAGGAACTGATGATATGTTTACAAAATATCTTAAAAGACAAATTAAAAATGGTGAAATTAACATTCCAGGCTCTGGAACTTATTCTATTCAACCAATTCATATCTCTGATGTTGTAAAAATTATTTTTGAATCTACTCTACAACCAAAATTTAAAAATAAAATTATTGATCTTGTTGGTCCTGATTTTATCACTTTTGAAAAATATGTTAAACTCTTTTCTAAAGGAACTAAAACTAGCATAAAAAAAATCAAACTTGAAGATGCATATCATGATGCCATAACTAATCCCAAATCTGACTTTGGGGTTGATGATCTCAATATTCTAATTGGAAATTTTAAGGGAAATCATGAAAAATTAAAGAAAATTACTAACATGAAATTTGAATCAGTTATAGGATTATTACAATCCAGCAGATTGCTTTAACA
>CALFHG010000190.1 GCA_937875805.1 uncultured Nitrosopumilaceae archaeon | reverse complement strand
ATAAAATCTAAAAAAATCTCATTACGATATGGAATAATTTCACTAGACAAAACCATCACAGGGTATATGAAAGGAAATTTCAATGAATCAGCAGATAAATTCACAATGTATAATGGAGGTAACATGTCAGGTTGGAGAAATTTCCATTGGAAATCAAAGCATTCTGCAGTAAGCATAATACTTCCACAAGAATTCATATCAAAAGCAATTTCAGATTCTAAAAGTCCAATAGTCAACGACTCCAAAGTTCACACCATATCACATGTATTAGTCAATGCAGGTAAGATTTTGACAAAAGCTGAATCAAGTGATATTGATGTATATTATGAAAAAGGGGTAATTTACATTTATGACAATTCCTCAGATGGATTTAATGGATGTAGTAAAATCATTTATGATGAATTTGAAAAAATTCTCAATACAGGGTATTCCTTAGTAAAGGATTGTGATTGTCCAACTGACAAAAATCAAAAAGATGAAAAGAGTTGGGGAGGATGTCCAAAATGTACATTTACAACAAATTATTGCCAGACCAAAAATAAAGAATTGGCTAAAAATGAAGCAAAAGAATTTTTTTCAGATTTTCACTGTAGTGGATAATGAACATCACAAAATAAAACTATTCCATTGGGTAATGTTTTTGCAGTAATACTATGACCGTCTTCTAATCCTTTTCCACAAATGTAGCACTCTACCTTACATACTGAAGTTAAGATAGTTTGTGATTTTAGAATCTGCGTTTTGTGAATGATTGTTTGGTTTGCCCCCTGCATTGTGAGAATACTACGATCAACTAGACTATAAAGGTACCGTACCATACCGTAACAATCATACGCCTAAGTAACCAACAATTTTAAACAAAATTAGATAGATCAGAGTTATCTCATCAATTTAAATAATAAACCACCAAAATTTTGTTTATGGGTGGACACCTTTGGAAAAACACAAGCAAAAATAATACCTCTAGATTTATCTGAAAACCAATTTCAAATTTACAATAAAATTTCAAGAAACTATTCACATTCTTTTTTATTTGAATCATTGACAGGTCCTGAAGTTTTAGCTGAAACATCAGTAATGGGATTTGATCCTAAAATTATTCTCAAAGGATATTCAGATAAAGTTGAAATTATTCAAAATGGAGAAACACAAACCATTCAAACATCAGATCCATTTTCTGAACTTAAAAAATTATTAGGAAAATCAGATGATCAGAGTTACAGATATCTCGGCGGAGCAGTAGGTATAGTAAACTATGACGCCATACGATTGATAGAAGACATTAAAGATTCACATAGTTCCACACAACCATTA
>CALFHG010000189.1 GCA_937875805.1 uncultured Nitrosopumilaceae archaeon | reverse complement strand
GTTTTAAGGAAATTTGCTTACTTGTCTAAAACTGAAGAATCTCAAGTGATTGAAGCACCAAAACCTGAAGAAGATTTAGATGCACCAGTTGAAGAGAATGCAGGATTAAACAAAGCATTAGAGACATACAGAAAATTAATTGATAGAAAAGATCTTGTCGAGCCATTAACTGAAAAAGAACAAGAGAGTCTAGAAAAAAGAATCAAAGTAATTGAAGAAAGAGAAATTATTGAGAAAATTGAAGAACATGAACCAGTAGAAATCCCATGTGAGAAAAATAAAATTACAATTGGACCACCTACATTAACAAGATTTGAAAAAGCAAGAATTATGGGAGCAAGAGCATTACAATTATCATTAGGAGCACCACCATTTATCCCAATTCCAAAAAATGCAAGAATATCATTAGATATTTCAATGGAAGAATTGGAACAAAGAGTAATCCCAATTACAATTAGAAGAGTACTTCCTAATGGGGATTATCAAAACATACCAATTGATTATTTTGAAAAATGAATCAATGGTCGATAAAACTTAAAAGAACATAAAATTTCTATATATTGAATAATGCTCATGGATGAGATAACTAAACCACGTGGTCAAGAGCAGACCGAAAAGTCTGATGCTGCCATAATACAAATAGGAAATTATCCCGTAATAGAATCTGCCGTTGAGATATTAACAATATTAGGTAACAGAAAGAAAGTGATTTTAAGATCAAAGGGCAACAACATACCAAACGCTGTTGCAATAGCAAATATCATTACCGAAAAACTGCTCAAAGGGAATTCTCATGTTCAAAAAATTAATCTAGATACAGTAGCTGCTGCAGGAATTGGAGATATGACTTCAACAATTGAAATTATTTTAATTAAAAACTAGTAAACGCTTCCAGGACCTTTAAGAAGCATATTTTCACATTCTTTGCAAACTTGCTCATCAATATTTGATTCTAAATTATGATGTATCTCACAAATTAACAAACTTGATTTGATATAGTTGCAGAGTCCAATAAATTTAGAAAGACTTGATGGAGTGTATGCCCTGTCTGAAGAAAGACCATCACATAATTCATTAATCATTATCGCAACTTGTTTTTCTGCTAAAAGTTTTGCAATCAAAGAAGGATCACCTCTCGTACCCCTAATGTAATTACTAATTGCAGCCTGAGTTACACCTAACATTTTAGAGATTTCATCTTCTCTAATGTTATGATCTTCTGCAAGTTTTTTAGCAAGAATAGCACGTAATGCAGGAATTAGAGTTTTAGATTCAATTTCAGCAGGAAGTAGCATTATCCCTTAGGGATTTGATTTAGAATTTAAAGTTTGCAATAAAAAAATAATCATCTTCATTTAGCCACATTATGCATATCTATTTTAATTTCTAAATAACATCTAGAATATTGGAAGAATTTTCTCACAGTATTTACAATGTTTTAGAAGAATCATGTAATGAATGTAAATCAAACTTAATTTCATTATCAGGAGGATTAGATAGTTCTATAATTGCATATTTCTTAAAACCAAGAAAACCAAATACAGTGGCAATAATTGCAGAAGATTTTGTATCAACTGACCTCACGTATTG
>CALFHG010000188.1 GCA_937875805.1 uncultured Nitrosopumilaceae archaeon | reverse complement strand
TTGCAGTCTTTGATGGATATTCAAGATCATTACAAAGAACAGTCGAGTTGATTTTTACTAAAAAAGAAGAGAAAATACGCATAAAATTCCGTACATTTTATGTTGTTTTCTTAATTTTAATCTCTACTGGTTCACTTGTTGTAATATTCCAGTTTGGAGATAATCTCAGGGAACTAGTTGATTTTGCCACTGTTTTGTCATTTGTGATAGCCCCCGTAATTGCAATTTTTAGTTTCAGATTAGTTACTGGAAAATATCTTGAGAAAGAGCATCAACCCTCAATTTGGTTAAAACTTCTAAGTGTCGCAGGCATTGTTTTTCTAAGTGGGTTTGCAATATTCTTTATCGTGATAAAATTTCTTTCCTAAACTTTACACTTTCAGCCCATCTTATGTGTAAATCCATCATTAATTCATCGAGATTTCAATTTTAGCAAGTTTTTTTAATACAATACATCTACACGATATTGTAAATCATGAAACTCTCTCCTAAAATGATAAAAGCACTAAATGATCAAGTTACACTTGAAGCCTCTGCATCAAACAGTTACTTGGCAATGGCATCCTGGTGTGAAGTAACTGGATATCAAGGAGCAGCAAATTACTTTTACGTCCAGTCTGATGAGGAAAGAACTCACATGCTAAAAATTGTTCATTATCTTAATTCACTTGGAACAATTACAACAATTCCTGCAACCAAAGCCACAATTAGTTCTTACAAATCACTTGAAGTGTTAATCAACACTGCACTAAAAAATGAACAAGCTGTAACTAAAGCCATTCATAATATGGTGGAGATTGCACAAAAAGAAAAAGATCATTCTACCTATGTATTCCTAGAATGGTTTGTTAATGAACAAGTACAGGAAGAAACAAAGTTTGAAACAATTCTACAAAAGTTTGATCTTCTCGGTAGGGACAAATTGGGCATAAATGAGATTGACAAGTTTCTTGCAACAGAGGCCACAGCCCCAACTGATCCTGCAGCATAGTTTTCTAAAATAATTAATACCTCGTCATTTTCAATTATTTCATGACAGTTACTGTAACTAGAAAACCAGGAGGCATAACCCAACTATTCAATACTGAAACTGGCAGAGTTACTTACAAGTGTAAAGCAGAATCAGCATTTATGTTAATTGAGGCTTTTGGAGGAATAGTAAAATTCAATCAAAAAAATTCCATAGCTACTGTCACTGGACACATTACTTCACTTGAATCCTGTGATGTGTTAAAGAAAGGACATTCAGAATACAAAGAAGCATTGACTACTATTGTTTCAGCACACAAAGAATTTGCCCAAAGTGTTTCTGATTCATATCAAAAAGAAATTCAGGAACTTGAAAACAAATTATCTGCTCTTTAATTTAGATAATAAATTAAAAACTTCTCAAAATCATTAACCATAAATCATACAGTGT
>CALFHG010000187.1 GCA_937875805.1 uncultured Nitrosopumilaceae archaeon | reverse complement strand
TCTTCTGATGAATCATCAATTACTATGATTTCATAATTTTTGTAATCTTGTTTAACTAGAGAATCTAAACATTTTCTAATAAATTCTTCTTCGTTTCTGGCTGGTAGAATTATTGATACTTTGGGATTTGTCTTTGATGTATTTTCAAATTTATCCAAATACGGTGTCAATCTAAAAGAATCAATCATTGATTTTATTAAAAATATCCAAGCCCCACAAATCCCTATTAAAATTGCAGTTAATGCATAATTGAAAATATCTAATAATAACTCCATGAACTCTATCCCTCGATTTCTTCTTTGATACTTTGCATGGCTTGTTTAGTTCCACTTTTGATGTGTTTTTTAATCATATTCGTAAACATTCCCATCATACCTGTTAGTTTGATATCCCAGTATGTTGAAAGTATTGTTTTACCACCTTTAGATGTGATGGATATTATTTTCTCACCCTCGATAATTCCTTTGGTGAATTTAGATTCTATCTTTTCTTTTGGATATATTTTTACTTGTTGCAAACATTTCTGATCTCTAAAAGCTATTGTAATTTCTCTATTGACTGTATTTCCTTCTTTGGAAATATTTTTGACTTCTTTTGTTCCCTTCCAAAATTTTGGCTCATTATCTATATCTGAAACAATCTCCCAGACTTTGTCTATGGTTGAATTGATTTCTATTTCTACCTCGATTGTAGCCATGTGTCACCCTCATAGGTTCCGCATTAAATATATTGGATCCCACAACGTTTCAAGTAGACTGTGATCGGTAACATGCCTAAAATCCGGAACATTAACTCCAGTTCCAATGGCGTTTGCCATTCTTCGGTCACAGTCCCTTAAAATTTAAAAGAAAATGATATTTAGAAATTGTATGGTAAAAATTGAAACTTTAGATGGTGATGGTTTTTGGAAAAATGCATATGCACATCAACGAGGGAACTTGTTGAAAAAAGTTAATGTTCCTGAAGATCAAATAATTGAACTGGTTAACAAAAAGTACATGGAAATTCCTGCTGCTTTGAGATATGAAATTGAAACCAGTGGAATCAATAAAAAAGATTTACAATGACATTCGAAATTTATTTTAACGGGAATAATTAAGATTTATCATGTCCACTGTATCTTATGATGATTTTGCAAAGTTAGACATTAGGGTTGCAAAAATTATTGCAACTGAGCCCATTGAAGGGAAATCACGAATTATCAAGGGTACAATTGATTTAGGAAATGATGATAAGCGTGATGTGATAATTGGAGGTGCACAGTATTTTCAACCTGAAGATATTGTAGGAAAAATTGTAATTGTCCTTGCAAATCTTGAACCTAAAACAATGGCAGGAGTTGAATCAAATGCAATGTTGTTAGCAGCTGATGTTGATGATAAACCATTTTGGTTGACAGTTACAGAAGATATTCCATTGGGTAGTCCAATAAAATAATTTTTTCAAATTTTGAATATCTTATAATTAAAAATTAATGAAACAAGTTTTTGATTTATGACATTAGTCATAAAGCATTAATTCTTTTTCTTCTAGTAATACATGTAAATTATTTACAGCACGATATACGTCCTCTTCATGTTTAGCTCCTGCACAGACGAGTTTTCCTGATGAGAATAGTAACATGACTGTCTTTGGATCAAGCATTCTATGAATTAGTCCTGGAAATTGTTCTGGTTCATACATACTTCTAGGTAGTGTTCTGGCAGCTTTCTCTAACTGGATTTTTCCGCCTAAATTAATGGATGCGACAATATTTTGTATTGTTACTGTCGCATCTTTCTTAACTATAATCCCCCCTTTTCGAAGATTTTGCACTATTGTTTTTACTGCTTTTCTTGCCAATACTTCTGATTTTGAACCGGTGCACACCATTTTCCCTGAAGTGAAAATCAATGTTGCAGTCTTTGGCGTTTTTAATCTAAAAACTAGCCCTGGAAATCTGTCTGGGTGATATTCTATATCTGGAAATTTTCTAGTTATGTCATCCAAGTCCATTTTCTGCATTACATCAGCTGATGCTACCACATTTTCTACGCTTATCATGGGTTTTGTTTGTGGCATATTTGCCTTTTTTTGTATTTGAACTATAATAAAAATACTCGAGGTTATTTACTCCCAGGAATACCTTTTTTCAATTTTGATCTTTGAAATTGGGACGAATGCTTTAATTTGGTTCCAAAAGATCTTGATACTAGTGAATTTCACAAGTTTTGATCTTGATCAATTGTTTTCGATGAGTGATGAATCAAATCCATTGATGATGGTGGTGTGGATTCTTCCGATAATTCTCTTTGTATTTTATGGACAACAAATCCAACTATTTGTTACTTCAAGGGAAATTAAAAAAGGAATTAAAAAATTAGAAAGTTTTAGAGAATATTCTAGAATTGAATTGATTAATTATGTAAAAAATAATTTAAGAGCAAAAAATGATCCTGAAAAAAAAATTGATAAATTTTTAGATTATTTTACTATAATGCCTGTGGATATGGATCCTAATGGAATTGTTGAGAAGGTTAGACATACAGTAAGGTCTCGAGAGGATTATACGCGAGAACATGTAAAATTACTTTCTCCTGATATGACTGATGTCGAATTAACCAAAGTTCAAACTTTACTTGAACTTGCCTCGTCATTACAAATGATTTACAAAATCATGAATCACATGTTCTTAACTGCTAAAAAACAAAACAACTATCCGTTGATTTTGCCCTTACAAATGATTCTTCCTTTCATAATGGAGCAGGCAGAAGCAATGAAAGAAGCAATTCCTGCATTTAAAATCGGTCAGCCTGTAGGGGATGGAATTGGTCCAATGGTTGTTGGAAAAATGATGATAAATAACGAAAAAGAAATAATTACTTTTCAAACTTCTCTTGCAAAAATTAATTTTGAAGATAGAAAATTATTCCTCTTAAAAGCTGAAGGTCCTGGTTCTACAGTGGGAAGACCTGCTGATGGGTTGGAAAAAATTGTCTCTGAAAATAAAATTGACACAATAATAATGATTGATGCTGCATTGAAAATGGAGGGTGAGGATTCTGCGTCAATTGCTCAAGGTTTTGGTGCGGCTATTGGAGGAATTGGCACTGAAAGATTTCAAATTGAAGATGTGGCAACAATTAACAAGATTCCAATATTTTCAATTGTAGTAAAACAGTCTGTTAAAGAGGCAATAACTTTGATGACTAAAGAAATTTCTGATACTGCAGAGGATGTTCGTACACAAATTCATGAAATGATTCGTGAAAATACTAAAGCGGGCCAATCTATCGTAATTATTGGTGTTGGAAATACATCGGGTGTTCCTCAATGATTTTCTCAAAGAAAAAAATCACTACTGAATATTCTGTAGAACAATGCACTAAATGTGGAACTTTGACTAAAAGAAGATTCCACGATGGTGATGTACTATTTGCAGAAATATCAAAATGTACTTCTTGTGATGGATTGATTAGGATTGAGAAAATCTTTGGTGAAACTATTGAAGGATAATTTTTAGATTATTCTGTTTTGTATTTTACATTACAAGAAGGACAAAACCATGATGCTGTTTCTCCTTGCTCTCTGAACATAAATCCGCCACATTTAGGGCATGGTCTTACTTCTTCATCCAATTTTTTTCATTTCTCTTGATTTATTCTGCTTTAGTTGTTACAGTGACGCCGTTTTCATTAGGGATGAATGTGTGTTCTGCCTGTGCCACTCTTTGCTCGTTTACCTCAATTAGTATTGGATATGCTTGAACTGATTTTTTCTTTACCAAAAAATCTAACAACTCTCTGGCTTGTTTTTCTTCCCATTCTTTTGTAATCCATCTCAGTGCAAATGGCAACATATTGCACTTCTCCCATATGAAATCCAGTAGTCTATCTGCTTCTTCATTTTTTGTTTTCTTTCGTGAATTTATTGCAAAAATATTTTTTATTTGTCCATTTCTAACAAATCCTCCGCCTTGCTCTGTTGTTACAAATGGTTCACATGCATAAGCTGTATTTTCTGAAAGTGTAAATCCCCCAATTGACCAAATATTTGGAATTGATCTTCCTGCATGTATGGTATATTGATCCAATGAATGTCCACTAAGATTTGCAATTGGTTTGAATCCCATTTTTTTAATTGTTGTTTCAATAGTTCTTCCAACGTCACTTGCTTTAACACCTGTTTTTATCATTGACATTGCATTTGCTAGTGCTTCTTCTGCAGCTTGAACTAATCCATCAAACTGAGCATCATAGCAAACAGTTACAGCAGTATCTGCTATGTATCCGTCAATTTGTACGCCGAGATCAATTTTCACTAAATCTGTATCTTTAATTGTAATTGGGTCATTTGGTTCTGCTGTATAATGAGCTGCAATTTCATTTATGCTGGCATTTACTGGAAATGCACATTTTGCACCTCTTTTTATTATCTCTCCTTCTACTTCTTCACAAATCTCAAAAACTGTTTTACCAATCCAGTCTTTTATTCGCACCATCTCTCTTACTTCTGATGCAATTTTGCCTGCTTTGAGATATTGCTCTGTCTGCACGACTTCGATCCTAATTTTACCTTTAAAATGATTATCTGTGAAGCTTAAATTGGGCGATTTTTTTAATATGCTGGGATTGTGGTCTAGCTTGGTATGATTCTGCGTTTGGGACGCAGAGATCGAGTGTTCAAATCACTCCAATCCCACCATCATCATCTTATTATCAAATTATCTCCCAGTCTAATTGCCGAGCAATGAGGAAGAGTTAGAGTAAAGATTTTGAAATGAAGAAAACTAATTGAGTCTGAGCTCCGGCATGTTTTTATGAATAATTTTATTCCTTGGATTTATTGAAATTTGAGAGACGCGATATTATTCTAATTGTGGGGCTTTTCCTTATTATGCTTGGAATTACACAATATGTTCCATTTCACTATTCAGCACTCATTGGAATATTACTATTTTTTACATTCAAAATGTATGTAGAAATGAGAAGACGATCTTTTGCCAATGCTGTTGGTGATGGAATGTGTGTGGAGTGTGGTTCTAGGGTTATTGATAAAAAATGCCCAAAATGTGACTATTCTCAAGAATGATTCGTCAGCATACCTTAAAACTGAAAAATTACATTAATTTTTGATGGTTTTAAGATATCTGACTTTAACAATTAGCTCAACTTTTCCTCAATCCCATTCTAAAATGAGGCTTTTAGTCAAGTAAATCAGGAATTAATAATGAATGTGAATCTGGTTTTAGTATTTTCTGTGTTTCTTTTTGCAGGGATTTTAGCTCCTGCATATGCTGCATCTGCAGACAATGTTGTAATTAACGAAGTTGACATTAATCCTCCTGGCGATGATTCAGCATCTGTTTCTGAATGGGTTGAATTGTACAATCCCACTGACTCTGACATTGATATGAGTGGGTGGAGTGTTGCATCTACAACAGTTCTTAAAAAAACAATGACAATTTCCTCTGGAACTATAATTAAACCGGGACAATTTTTGACATATTCTTATCAAAATGTTTGGTTTACTGATGTAAATGAGTCAGTTGAACTTCGAGATGAGAATAATTTTGTGATTGATAAAACTCATGTTGTTTCAGATTTAAAAAATGATTTTACTTCTTGGCAAAGAATCTATGATGGATTTGATTCTGATAGTTCCAGTGATTGGAAATTCGTAACTTCAACATCTGGTTCTTCTAATGGAAAACTTATCACTACACAAGACTCAAAAGAAATTACCGTAACAGTATCATCTGACAAAGATTCTTACGTATTTGGTGAGACTGCAACAATTAGCGGTAGTGTTTCTGAACAAGTTTTTATTGTAAAACCCTTTTTCCAACCGCAACAAATCACAATGACCATTTCAGGCCCTAACTTTTACAAAACCATAACCTTGTATCCTGATCTTAATTTGAATTACAAAACCACTGTTAAATTAGATAAAGTTCTTGGAATTAATGATGGACGGTATGATGTGTCTGTTAATTATGCTGGTGAATCTACCACTTATGCGAATACATTTGCAAACACTAGTTTCTCTGTGGGCCTTGAATCAGTTGCAACTACAGTAGAAACAGATGCGTCACTTAGTATACTTACTGATAATTCACAATACATTCCAGGACAACTAGTTTCAATTACTGGTTACACTTCAAAGGTAATCCCTTATGAAGGGATGAAATTAATTGTCAAAGATCCTCTAGGCAAGATAATTTCTAATGG
>CALFHG010000186.1 GCA_937875805.1 uncultured Nitrosopumilaceae archaeon | reverse complement strand
AATTTATCTGCAAATAGTTTTGGCGAACTTGCATCTTCCATTTTTTTGATATTTGGAGTGAATACTGGATTTCTAACTGTAGTTGCAATTTCTGTTACTGTGATGAGTTTTGCTGTCTTGAAATTTACGAATCTTAATGGGGTGACCAAAGGATTTGTTTTCTTTTTTAGTGCATTAATTTTGATATTGACTGCTGTTAGTAGATTCACTGATCTTACTCCTAGTAGGTTTGAAGTGCTGTTGTATTTCCTATATCAAATGGGAATTACTATTGGAATTTTGATGGGCTCTATCAGAAAAATTAAACCTAAAAAATTAAACCTGAAATAAGTTCAAACGTTTAAATCTGATTATCATTGTCTTTGAATTGACATCGAATTCAAACCGTTCGGGGAACAAGCTGGCAGTCCATGCGTTGGACTGTCAGCCCCATTTATCTAAAATCTAGTTTAATGATGAGAGTGTTTTTACTTGCTCTTTGATATAGTCAAAACCTTCTTGCCAGAATTTTGGACTTCTTATGTCAAAACCATATTCTGATAGGAGTTTTTCTGGTTTTTTAGAGCCTCCTGCTTCAAGAATACTCATATATGCTGGAACAAAGTCTTTTCCTTCTTTTTTGTATCTTTGAAACAATGACAAAGCTAGTAAATTACCAAATGAATATGCATAACAGTAAAACGGTGTATGGTAAAAGTGTGGAATATAGCTCCACTCTATTGCAAAGTCATCTGATATACTTACTGAGTTTCCAAATTGAACTTTGAGATTTTGTAAATATGTTTTTGAAATTTCATCTATTGTTGTTCCCTCTCCAATCTGTTTATGAGCGTCAACTTCAAAGATTGTGAAAAATGATTGCCTTAGAATTGTAGCATATAGATCATCAATTTTTTCAGATAACATTGCCTTTTTTTCATCATCTGAAATTTTGTTTGACAAATTATCATACAACAATAATTCTGAAAATGTTGATGCAGTTTCTGCTAATGGTAATGGGGCATCTTGAACAAGAATTGATCTATCTTGTGCTGCTTGACTATGAACTGCATGACCTAACTCATGAGCCAAAGTGAAAACGTCTCTTGATTTTCCAGTAAAATTCACCAATACAAAAGGCGTAATTTTTGGAGTAAGGGTACTACAAAAAGCCCCATCTCTTTTCCCCTGTCTTATGGCCGAATCAATGTGGTTTTCATTGAATATTTTTCTTGCATATTCTTCCAATGTACTACTAAATTTCCCTAGAGATTCAAAAACCAATTTTACTGATTTATCATAAGAATAATTTTTTTCTTTGATGTTTGCTGCTGCTGGTGCATACAGGTCGTATCTTCGTAATTTTTTCATTTTTAGCATCTTTGCTTTTTGAATAAAGAACTTTTGAAATACTGGTGAATTTTTTTTACAAATTGTGAGTAGAGATTCTATAGTTTTATCATCTACATCATTTCCAATATTCCTCATTGAGATTGGCGATTCATATCCTCTAATGTCAATACCTTCATCTTTCCAGTTTTGGACAATATTTTGATATATCTCTCCTACCACTCCTTTGTTTTCAGAATATTTGGAAAGAATAGTTTTGTATGCTGTTTCTCGAACTTTTGGATTTGTACTTCTGACATAGTTTGTGAGCTCCTCTCGTGTCATCACTTTAGTTTTACTTCCAATTTTCATTTTATATTCATAGGAATTAGTTATCTTGTCATAGAGTTTTACAAGTGCAGATATTCCTGTCACATCTAATGTGTTTATGATTCGCTCTTCAGGTTCACTTAATGCATATTTTGCAAATAATCTTTTGTGTGAAAGATATTCTGTAATTTCACCTGCATCTTTCATGAGTCTCTTTGCATTTTTCTCATCGACTTGTGTTTTCCACCATAAATCAAAAAATAAAATTTTATTTGATATTTCAGAACCAAGTTTTGACATCTTTGTCATTAGAGATGTTGCTTCATCTGATTGTGTATCTGAGGAATATGATAATGATGCATAACCTCCAATCCTACTCATATTTTCAGAAATTTTTTCTACTTGATGAAGAATGTCCATAAATTGTTTAGATGACATTTTTGGACTTAATTTTAATTTAATTTTTTCAAACTTTTTTGCCTGATTTTCTAATTCTTGAATTTGTTTTTGAAATGCAGGACTTTTTGGATTCTTTACTAATTCTGATAGATCCCATTTACCTAACTGATATGATGACATCTGAGTCTACTGTTCTGTAACTATTAAAAAATGAAATGGTACTTTGGATATCTGTATAATTTCTGAAATTTATCTTAAAAAACAAAAAAATTACTGTAAATTTCCTTTTTATGGCCTTTTTGAGAAATTATATCTGATCGATCTAGGCTCAATTTTCGCTAAAAACTATCAAAAAAATGGGTTATTATAGGAAATCAACAACACAATATTGGATTCCTTTGGTTGAACAAATTATTAAAGCAGATTCGACATGTGGTCGTTGTGGAAAAAATTCCATGCTGGCTGACAATGTTACTGGAGAGAGATTCTGTGGAAAATGTGGTTTTGTTATTACTGAGACTTTACAAGATTCTGGTCCTGAATGGAGATCATTTTCAAAAGAAGGTGGTGCAGATCCAACTCGTACTGGTGCTCCAACATCATTAGCAATGCACGATAGAGGACTTGCAACAATCATTAGTCCTATGAATAAAGATTCTTCTGGAAAACCTCTTACATCAACAATGAAGAGTACTATTGAAAGATTAAGAACATGGGATAGCAGAAGTAAAGTTAATGCTTCATCTGATAAAAATCTCAGACAAGCCCTAAGTGAATTATCTACATTAAAAGACAAACTTTCGTTATCTGATGCAGTTATTGAAAAAGCATCATACATTTACAGAAAAGCATTGGAGAAAGGTCTCGTTAAAGGTCGTTCTATTTCTGCATTAATTGCCGCATCTCTTTATGCTGCATGTAGAGATACTGAAACTCCTAGAACTTTAAAAGATGTTGCTGATGCAGGTAATATTAAGAAAAAAGATATTTCAAGATGCTATAGAATTTTACATCAAGAATTAGAATTAAAAATGCCAGTTGTAGACCCAGTACAATGTGTTGCAAGAATTGCAAGCTCAATTGGAATCACAGAAAAAACAAAACGATTTGCAGTTAAAGTACTTAGAGATGCACAAGCACATGAAGAATCTGCTGGAAAGGATCCAATGGGATTGGCAGCAGCAGCATTGTACTTGTCTTGTGTGAAAAACGGTGAGGACAAAACTCAGCGAGATATTGCAGAAGCAGCAAATGTAACAGAAGTGACAATTAGAAATAGATACAAAGGCCTACGATTAGACCAAAATATGGATACATTGGGAGGTAAATGAAAATATGACTCAAACTAAACCTATCATTGCAATTGTAAATGTAGTAGCCTCTGCAACGATTGAACAAAAATTAGATCTTGTAGATATTACTAAAAAATTCCCTGCAGTTGAATATCATCCAGAACAATTCCCTGGTGCCGTTTTCAGACTCAAAAGTCCAAAGACTGCAACACTGCTTTTTGGCTCAGGAAAGATGGTATGTACAGGCGCAAAATCTCAAGAATTGGCAGAAACTGCAGTTTTTGAAGTGGTGAAAATTTTAAGAAAAGGTAAAATCAAAATTAAAAACGATCCTATAGTTTCAATTCAAAATATTGTATCTTCAATTAATCTTGGAGGTAAAGTAAACTTGGAGCAAGCAGCTAGAACCCTTCCTAGAAGCATGTACGAACCAGAACAATTCCCAGGACTAATTCATAGAATGCTTGATCCTAAAACCGTAATTCTAATTTTTGCATCAGGCAAATTAGTCTGTGTTGGAGCAAAACTTGAAAAAGACGTTCATCGTTCTGTTAACCAAATTCATGCTTTGCTTGAAGAAAAAGACTTGATGGTTTACGATTAAAATCGTAAAGTATTCTTAAAATCTACAATTTCATTCTAAAAATATTTTCAACTCAATAATATTCTTCATGAATATAACACCATTTCCAAATTTTTTCTGGAACTGCCTGCATTACAGAGTGACCTGTTTCCTCAAAGTGTTTTGTTGCATGTTTACCAATTGATGAATCACAGCAACCAACATGTCCGCATGTTAAACACATTCGAAGTGCGAATACGGGAAGATGTTCTTTATCACATTCTTCACAATTTTTTGTCTTTTGAGATATTTTTCTTTCTTGAGAAAAATGTTCACATTCTTTTTGCATTCTAATATTTTTTCAAAGTATCTTTGTATCTTTTTATCGATTCAATGATTACTACTTTGGCCTCTTTTGCAGATTTCCATCCTAAAATTTCTACTTTCTTACCTTCCAAATCCTTGTAAACTTGGAAAAAGTGGGCAATCTCTGAACGATAATGATCTTCGATGGTAGTAATATCTGTAGTATGCAAATATCGTGGGTCATTTGTTGCAACACAGATAATTTTGTCATCCATCTGCCCATCATCTTTCATTTGTAGTAATCCAACTGGTCTTGCTTCAATTAGGATTCCTGGATATGTGGGATTTGTAACTAGTACTAGTGCATCAAGTGGGTCCCCATCATCAGACAATGTTTGAGGAATTAAGCCGTAATCTCCAGGATAATGAAATGGTGAAAATAATACTCTATCTAATTTTATCATGTTGTGTTTTTTGTCATATTCGTACTTGTTCATAGAGCCTTTGGGGATTTCTACAATAACATTGACTATCTCTGGAATATCATTACCTGATTCTATATCGTGCCAAAAATTCTTGCTCATTTTCTAGCTCTTCGTTTAGATATTCGGTATATGAATTCTATGGATTTACTCTGGCAACAAAGAGAGGATTTGTAATGCCTTGTTGATTATATCAAGTCATTATTATTTGGAATTACTTTGAATATTTTTACAGTATATTCTCCTTCAAAGATATTTACGAATTCCCCTGTATCTGAATCTAGATTTCCAACTCTGAATTTGTATTCATAAGAGCCATCTCCTTTTGCATCTATTTGTGCAAAGTGAACGGGATCTTCTCCTTTGTAAAATTGAATAATAATTGGGTGTCTTTCAGCAACATCAGATGCTTCACCTATGACTGCTCCCCAAGGTAGTTTGTTATTTTGAGGAATGTTCATTGTAGTTACTGTTTTTTCTAAACTAATTTTTTCATCAATTGGAGTTATAGTAATTTGATTTGATTCTGCTGAAATGTTACTTGGAATCATGATTATTCCAAATATTGTCATGATTGATGCCATTAATACTAGATTTGATTTTGTACTCATTCTAATGTCTATTTTTCAAAGGTATTTAAAAAATTTGTTACTAATTTGTACTAGTTTTGTTTTGATTAGGGTAATTCCTCTTCCAAATCACAACAAGCCTTGTGAACCCATTGGTCTTTAGAGTTTTTTAAAATCTCTTTACCTGCTTTTATGACATCTTCACACTCTACGCATTTTCCAGTAAATTTAGCTTTCATGATTTTTTTTTAATTTTAATCTAATTTTAATCCAGTTATTGATTAAATCTCCAGTTATCCTCAAATTTGTACCTAAATTTTCTTTGAATTCTTCTTTTTTCTAAATATTTTTCAGTTAATATTTAATGACTTGTACTTGTCAGATATTACATATGGATTCCCCTGATGTAGTAGATGACGTAATTTCTCTGTTAAAATTGGGTGTTGGTGATCCCTATCGATTAGAGCATATCAAACAGACCTATATTCAAAATCATAAAATTTGGATTACTGATGAGAATTATCTAAAACGTTTAAGAGAAAAATATCTCATAAAACATACTTATGATATTCAAACTGATAATGAAATTATTTTTGAAAACGAACCTGATGATAAAGATACTATCCATTGTTGGAAATGTGGAAAAAAAGGTTCGTTAAGTGCTAATTTTTGTATGATTTGTGGTACTTCATTATTTGAAGTTGGCTCTACTACCCCCATCACAGAATCTAAATCTTCTCATTCTATAAATTTCAAAAAATACTTTCCATTGAAAATTACTATGTTGGTGGGAATTTCTGTGTTAATTTTGTTAATTATTGGGGCTGGTTATTCTCTAGGATATTTTGATAATATTTTGGACTTTTCACCTAATACTATTTCTACATCTGAAATTAAAAATGAAGATATTTTTTATGGCGAATATGATCCAAAATGTGGTGATGGAACTGTTCTTGATCTTG
>CALFHG010000185.1 GCA_937875805.1 uncultured Nitrosopumilaceae archaeon | reverse complement strand
TTGGTTCTGGTGTTGGTTCTGGTGTTGGTTCTGGTGTTGGTTCTGGTGTTGGTTCTGGTGTTGGTTCAATGTCTTTTGCAATATCCACATTTTCTAATGAGCCAAAAACAGTTTCCAAGAAAAGTGCCTTATTGAAAGGTTTGAGATCAGAGTATTCCTGACCAACACCAACGTAAAGGACAGGAGTGGATGTAACTTTTACAATCGATAATGCAGCACCGCCTCGTGCATCAGCATCACTCTTAGTTAAAATCGAAGCATCAAAGTCGACATGTTTATGGAATTCACGTGCTTGATTGACAGTATCATTTCCAGCTAAAGAGTCACCCACAAATATTTTCATGTCAGGATTTACAACTTTGGTAATTTTTTCAATTTGTTGCATTAAATTTTCACTTGTCTGCATTCTTCCAGCAGTATCAATTAGAACAACATCTGTTTTGTGAGATTTTGCATACAAAACTGCATCACGTGCAACAGCTGCAGGATCAGAATTATAATTTTGTGCAATAATTTTTAAATTTAGACGATTTGCATGTTCTCGCAATTGTTCAATGGCACCGGCTCTAAAAGTATCAGCAGCTGCAATTACAACAGAGTATTGTTCTTCCTTTAACATATGAGCCATTTTTGCTAAAGAAGTAGTTTTACCAGTTCCATTAATTCCAACAAACAAAATCAAAAAAGGTTGCTCTTGTTTCTTTTTTTCATTAATTTTTGCAAAGAGATCATATTCTCCGACTGCATCAAACAATGAAGATATACTTGAAATCAAACTGTCTTTTACAAATTTTTCAATTTTGTTCTTGTCAACTTTTGAGCCAATTAGTTTTTCTTTAAGATCAGTCTTTATAGAATCAATTACTTCAGTGGCGACATCTGATTCCATTAGAGAGATTTCTAATTCAAAAAGAATATCTTCTATGTCTTTTTCATGAAGTTCTTTTTCTCCAAGACTTTTCGCTGCATTTGAAAATGCACTTCGAAGTTTATCAAACATGATTTATCCAGAAGCTGGAGGTTGCTGCATATCTTGCATCATCTGATTCATCTGTACTTTTCCTTGCTCTAAACGGGCAGAAGCATCTTGCTTTTTTACAGCAGTATCTTGTAATGCAATTTCAATTTCCTTAATTCTTGATTCAAGATAATTAATTGCAGAAGGAAAATCTTTTTCAACTGCAATTCCTGCACCAATATTCATAACAATTTTGGTGTTTGATGAAATTTTTGTGTGAACAAATGTGCCCATTCCTATTGGAACTAAAGATTCGGATTCAGGACTCTTACTAAGAGCTTTGATAGATTCGATGGATGCAATTGCCTCTCGAAAAATATTCTTAAAGGTGTATTCTCTTTGAGATAAATCAGAAAAATATGTTTCAAGCATTTGCATTTGTTGCATTAATTGCTCGGCTTGTTCTTCACTCATGTACAACAAACATTTTCCAGATGGTTATAAATTCATTCATAGATTTTGAAAAATCTAATTAAAAATAGATTAAGAAAGATAAAAAAAATAAAGATTTAACTTTATTTTGCTTTAGAGAATCTTGATTCTACTTCATCCCAATTAACTACATTCCACCATGCCTCAATATAGACAGGTCTTTTGTTTTGGTAGTTGAGATAGTATGCATGTTCCCACACATCACAGCCAAGTAATGGTACTAATCCTTCAGTTCTTGGACTAGTTTGGTTTGGCATTGATTTGTACTCAACCTTTCCTGTAGAAGGATTGTATACTAACCATCCCCAACCGCTTCCTTGAATTACAGCTGTAGTAGATGAAAATTTCTCTTTGAAGTCAGAAAAGCTTCCAAAGGATTCTTTGATTGCATCTGCAATAGATCCTCCAGGTTCTCCGCCTCCGTTTGCTTTCATGTTATTCCAAAATAACCTATGGTTATCATAACCACCACCGTTAAAATTAACTGCACCTCTTTGAGCTTCTGGTACTGATTTAATATCAGACAAGATGTCAAGGATATCTTTTTCTTGAATATCAGCAGGACATGCTTCAAGGGCTGCATTTAGTTTGTCAGTGTATGCTTGATGATGTTTGGTATGATGAATCTCCATTGTTTTTGCATCAATGTGAGGTTCTAATGCATCATAAGCATATGGCATTTCAGGAAGAGTGTATTTTCCCATAAGCGACTTTGAAGTTTTATTCAATTTATTGCTTTAGTAAGCAATTCATTTTTACTTGTTAAATCGATTACAAAACTTGTGAAAATAATAGTACTCTTCACTCTCTCAATAGCACTATTAGGAATTTTTGTTTCATATGTCATACTAGAATCTGAAAATGAATTTAGTACATATTTGCAAAGAAGTGGGCCATTTGTGGGAGTAGACATTCCAAGAATAGATGGAATTGATGGTTCTGGAATTAAAATTGCAATTATAGATACAGGAGTAGATTTCAATCATCCAGATTTATTGGGATGGGGGCCAGATGGGAAAGTAATAGGAGGATATAATTTCATACACGAAAATCAACTGCCTTTAGATACAAATGGTCATGGAACACAAGTTGCAGGAGTAATTGCAGCAGATGGACAAATTGTAGGAATTGCACCAAAGGCAAAAATTTTAGCTTACAAAGTTTCTGAAAATGGGGAAGGAGTTTCATCAGATTTAATCATTAGAGCAATTGAAAAAGCAATTGAAGATGAGGCAGATATCATCAATATCAGTCTAGGAGTAAACAAAACAAATCCAAAAATCGATCGTGCAGTAAACTTGGCATTAGAAAAAGAAATTTTTATCATAACTGCAGCAGGTAATGATGGACCAGAATTAAAAACAATAGGCAGTCCAGGAAGAAATTCTGGATCAGTAACAGTGGGTGCAACATACAACAATCTAACTTCTAGCTTAGTTGCCACTTTGGAAATTGATGAAAAACCATATACTGTAATTCCAATGGTTGGATCATCAAAATTGGATAATGGTATTACAGGAAAAATAATTTTTGCAGGTTATGGAAAAATAAAAGATTTTGAAAAATTAAATGTAGAAAATGCAATAGTAATGGTTGAGAGAGGCAGTGATGTAGAAGGTGAATTATTATATTTTTCAATCAAAGAAAAAAATGCAGCAAGTGCAGGGGCAAAGGCGCTAATTGTTTACAATAGTAATCCAGGAATATTTTTGGGAGAATTAACTCATGAATTTATAGAAACAGGATACATACCGCAAATTCCGGTTGTATCTATGGATAGAGAGGAAGGACTAGAAATAATAAAATCATTAAAAGAAACTAGTGAAGGAATAATGAATTTATTTTATAATCCAGATTTTGTTGCACATTTTAGTTCCAGAGGACCAGTATCACCATTTTATATCAAGCCAGAAATCGTAGCACCAGGGGCATACATCAATACTACACAAAATAATGCAGGATACAACTTTACCAGTGGAACAAGCTTTGCAGCTCCTCATGTGAGTGGGGCTGCAGCATTACTGCTACAAAAAAACCCAGAACTACACCATCATGAGATTAAATCCATACTATTGACTACTGTAAAGGACGTATCAGATGCATATGAGCAGAAATTTTCAATTCATGAAGCAGGAGCAGGAAGGCTAGATATTGGAAATGCATACAATGCGAAATTAATCATAATTCCACCTAATTTTGTAGTTAATGTTTCAGCTGAGAAATTAATTGCTGAGCAAAAATTTGACTTGAAATTACTTGATGGTAAATTAGATAATTTAGATATAAAATTTGAAGGGCCAGAATTTGTTAATTTTGCACATATTATTGAAGGAAATTCATTGCTTGTAAAAATGAGTATAACTGAAGAGAAATTTGGAGATCATGAAGGAAGAATAATTATTCATCATGAAGATATCCGTTATGTTATTCCATTCTTGTTGCATTACACAGAGGGTTCAATTTTGGTAACTCAACAAAATCAAAAACTTTACTTTGATATTCATCATCCAGATGAATGGAGTTTCA
>CALFHG010000184.1 GCA_937875805.1 uncultured Nitrosopumilaceae archaeon | reverse complement strand
TAACCCATCTCAATCATTCCTGATTTTATCTCTTCATGGAAATAATCTGCAATTTTAATTGGTTCAACAAATGTTTTGATATCTTCTTCTGGAACATGGTACACATTTCTCAATCCATCAAGAATTTCTTTTTCTCCAGCTTGAATTCTTCTTGCCATTCCTAACACAGGAGTTCCTGTATAGTGAAATCCCATTGGGAATAATACGTTATACCCTTGCATTCTGTAAAACCTTGCATGAACATCAGCTAGTGTGTATGTTCTGCCATGTCCGATATGTTGTGGAGAGTTTGGATACGGATAAGCTACGGTGATGAATTTTTTTGGTTTCTCATTTGGATTTGTCTCAAAGTCTTTTGATTCGGCCCACTTGTTTCGCCATTTTGTTTCTATTTCATTCCAGTTTATCATAGTATTATCCTAAAATCATTGATTTTGCTTTGGCTATTGCCTGCTCTTTTTTAGATGTGTCCTTTCCTCCACCTTGAGCAAATTTAGCGTCCCCTCCACCAGAACCGCCTAGAATTGAGGCTATTTCTTTGGCTATCTCACCTGCATTTACGCCTGATTCTACTCCAGCATACACCATAATTCTAACAGTTGGACCTGATTCAAAAATTCCACAAAATGCTGCAGTACCATCCTTGGCAACTAGTTTCTTTCCAAAGGTTTGGCAGAAATAATCATCATAATTCTCACTTGATGTAAAGCAAATTTTATTTTTAATTGTAATATTATCAATCTCACCTGTTTCTCCAGCTAGAATTTTCTCTAGTAGAATAGGAATTTGCTCTCTTGCTTTGTCTTTGTTTTCTTCTCGCAGTTTTTCTAATTTTTCTTTAGCAATATCATCTGCAGCTTGTTTCTTTGATTCTTCTTCTTGGTCTTTTACATATTGGAATGCTGTTGGTCCTGAGACAAACTCTATACGAACTACACCGTCTTGAATTCGCTTAGTCTTTGTAATTTTAATTAGTTCTATATCGCCAGTCTTCTTTACATGTGTTCCACCACATGCCTCAATGTCTTTATCCTCAATTGATACAATACGTACTGATTTTACTGGAACTACACCGCCCTGATAAATTCTAAAACCATATTTTTGCTCTGCAGTTCCTCTATCGTAATAGTCAATGTTTACTGGATAATTTTCTTTTACCATTTGATTAGCTGCATCTTCAATTCTCTTTACTTCATCATCAGTTAATGATGAATGGTGTGTAATGTCTAGTCTAGCATGATCATGGTCTTTGAATGCAGAGTGCTGCCAAATCCATGAACCTAACACTCCTCTTGATGATGCATTAATGATATGGGTACTGGTGTGGTTTTTAGTAATGTTTGCACGTCTTGTTTCATCTACCCTACATTGTACCGTCTCCCCTTCTTTTGGAACTCCGCCTTCTAGCTTGTGAACAATAATGTGTGCATGTTTATCCACATCAACTACTTCAAATCCTGCAATACTACCATGGTCTGGTTCTTGTCCTCCACCTCTTGCATAAAACGAAGTTCTATCTAACACCACTTGATCATCAAAGACCTTGATTACTTTGGCCTCAAATTCCATTGGGTCATCTTTGTAAAATAGCGTTTCAGTTTCAGGTAACTCTTCTAGTGGAAGTGCAGTGATTGCTTTTTTCTTTTCAGACTGGTGTAAATCAGATAGTTTAGAGTAAAATTGTGATGGGATTTCTGTAATTGCATCAATTTCTTTGAGGTATTCAGGTGTAATTCCATCTGATTCGTATAGTGTGATGAGTTCATCAACTGATGGTGTACCTTTCTCACGAATCTTTTCTGCCTTTTTCTTCATGTGAACTTTGGATTCCTCATATCTTGAGGATTCTAGCTTGAGAATTGTCTTGACATCTTCTCTTTTCTCATCAAGCTCTGGATAGGTATCTTTGAGATAGTCAATGTGACTATCAATTAATTCATCAATGTCTAATTTTACATTCAATCGATTAATTGTTCCATTAATTCTTCGCAACATCATTCTGAGATTATACCCTCCTCCAACATTGCTTGGCAGTGCACCATCTGCAATTGCAAAAATTAATGTCCTGAGATGATCTGCAATCAGATACATTCCTTCTAGTGGTATTATTGTTTTGTTCAGTTGTTCTTCTGTAATTCCTGCATTTTTCACTGCAAGACGTCTTACTTCATTTAGATCATCAAAATGATCAATTTCTTTTGCAATTTCTGTAAAGTATTTTTTTAGCATTTCTGAATCAGAATCAATTCCAATCTTTTCAAATAGTATCTGATTTACAGGACCAAAACAACAGTCATACGCTGTAGGTGTTCCATTGGTAATCCACGCAAATCTCTCAAGCCCTGCACCCATGTCAATTACTCTCTGATCAAGTGTAGTGTGTTGTCCTAGTTCTCCCTGAAACTCTGTAAACACTGCATTTCCTAATTCCAATCCCCTGACAAAATACTCTAGTGAAGGACCAAAAGAGCCACCGCCTGCCCAAACATCCTCTACAAATACAACTTCTTCTTTTTTAATTCCAAACTGATCAGTTAGTAATCTAAAATCCAAATCCACACATTCATCCTTCCAGTACCCTCCCAAATCAGGAACACTGTGCTGTCCAATCATGCAGAAACTTGAAAAGTGTCTACCTGTAACTCCGACATTTTCTAAATCTTTGAAACGCAAACAAGTTTGTGGAACTATTAGTGGGTTTGCAGGAAACTCAAAGACTACCTTACTTCCCATTATTCTTTGAAAGTCAACAACTGATGCAATTGTAAAAAACAAATCATCTCGCCATCTACACACTACTGGATATCTGCTAATTGATGTGTGATTATTTTTTACAAAAAATTCTTCAACTTGTTTCCATGCTTGTGTATAATCAAATCTTTTTGAAGTTGGAGGATCACCGATAAAGGAATACGTGTCTTTCCCATCATCTGGACACAAATCTCTATCTGCATTTAGAGTCCAAAAGAATCTGCCACATTTGGTACATGCCTTTCTAACAAATCCTTGCTCTTGGAATAGTTTGACATTATAGTATTTCTCAGGATCTGCTGAAAATTCTTTTAGAATCTGATTTTTATCCAACGATGAGCCTGTTATTTTCCAATATTAAGAATTGTCGATTAATAATACATTAAATACACTATACGATGATATCAATTCATGTTTGGCAAGAAACCTGTTTTGAAAGAAGGTACTCCTATTTTCTCAATTAAAAAAAATGGTGAATTTAATGATTTTATTTTTGGTATAGTCACTGGTGTTGATGGACGAAAAGTTGGTGTTAATGGAGTAATTGTAAATCCAATAGGATTGAAAAATAAAATTGCTCAAGGAAAAACTGGAGAACGTTCTAGAGAAATTCTTGAACATCCAACTCCAGACAATGTA
>CALFHG010000183.1 GCA_937875805.1 uncultured Nitrosopumilaceae archaeon | reverse complement strand
CAGAAGCCATTAAAGAAATTTTACAACAGTTAGATGATGCTACAAAGGATTACAGTAATCATTTTCTAAATATTGCACTTGCATATGGTGGACAAGATGAATTAGTAGACGCAGTAAAGAAAATTGGAAGTAAAATAAAAAATGGTTCTCTCAATGTAGAAGATATTAATAAAAAGGAAATTGAATTAAATCTCTACACATCACATTTACCGCAATCATCACCAGATATGGTATTAAGGACTTCAGGAGAGAAGAGATTAAGCGGATTTTTAATGTGGCAAAGTGCCTATAGTGAATTAATATTTATGGATATTTTTTGGCCTGAATTTAGAAAAATAGATTTAATGAGAGCTATTAGAACATATCAAGTGAGGAAGAGGAGATTAGGGAAATGATTGAAGAAACATCTGCAGGAATTGTATTATTTAGAAAAGAAGAATCTAAAAATTTATTTTTACTTTTACATTACCCATCAGGACATTGGGACTTTGTAAAAGGTAAAATGGAAAAAGGAGAATCAATTCATGAAACAGCTATAAGAGAAACAAAGGAAGAAACAGGAATTACAGATGTAACATTTTTAGATGATTTTGAAGAGTGGATTGAATATAATTTTCAATATCAAGGTGAATTAGTTCATAAGAAAGTGGTATTTTTCTTAGCTGAAACAAAGACTAAAGATGTAGAAATTTCTCATGAACATTCAGATTATACATGGGTTGATTATAATACTGCAATGGAAAAAACTACTTTTGATAATGCAAAAACTGTTTTAACAAAAGCACAAATGTTACTTTCCAAAACTCTGTAGTTGTAATTCTTTTGCAACTTGTATTGGATTTTTAGAATTTAAAATAGTTCTACCAACAATTAAGTAATTTGTTCCAGATGAAATTACTTCACTTGCACTACCGCCTTGAGTACCCACACCAGGAGAAAATATGCTCAAATTTTTTCCTGCTTTTTTAGAACAATGTTGAATAATTTTTGGAAATGTAGCTCCTACTACAATTCCATCAACCTTTGCAGTAAGGGCCCAATTCAAAAACAATTCGTATAATTGTTGCTTTTTTTCCATTTTGATTTCCATATCATATGACAATTTAGCCTCAGGTGCGCTCATATGACATAGTGTAATTACTCCTTTTTCATTTTTGTGAGCAGATTGTACCAAATTTTTCAAACTATCAAGACCCATAATCGGATTTGCAATAACTGCATCAAATCCCAAATTCCATAAATGTTCAGTAGTTACTCTGTTTGTATTTCCAATATCATTAAGTTTGATATCAGCAATAGTTTGTAATCCATACTTGTGTGCTGTTTTGTTAATTTTTAGAATTTCTTTACCACTCAATGGAAGAAGTAAATGAAAATTGAGTTTAATTCCACATAGAAATGGATGTAATTGCTGTATGTTTTGAATTGTTTTTGATTCTAAATTTTTAACAGAAAAATCATAATCGTTGGCAAGAATGACTTTGCCATTAATTTTTGAGATCTGGGAAAGTCTAGTTTTGAAGGTGGCCATAATCTACTAGTGGGTGAGTGTCTTTCAATTTTATTATTTTGATATAAGAATAACCATGTTCCGAAGGATTTTCTACGAATGAGGGTTGAGTACCGTTTACTGTAGAGAATTTCAAAAAGGGTTTTTGTGGATCTGAATCTAATACAACATGACAAAAATATGATGTCCCTTCATCGTTAAAATTCATGAAAACACCAATTAGCCATTTATCATTATGTGGGAACAAGAATAAAGGAAATGGGATTTCTTCCATACCCCATGTGAGTTTTGCTAGACTGGACATGTCTTCCAATTCAATAGGCTGATACCTGTCAAGTGTACCATTTCCAGGTTGCAATGTTTTAGGTAATGATTTTATTCTAACAATTGGAGAATAAAGTTTACTGGCATCAGAAGTAGTATCGACAATTTTAGATTCTTCTTTTCCTCCCTTTAATCCATAACAAAGATAGTGACCATGATTTTCTAGATGTGTGTAGTATACAATTGGTTTTTCTTTTAAAACATCCATTTGTACAGATAAAATTTTCTTTCCAAGATAATCATGTAAAAATGAAACACGTGGGGCACGTTCTAATGCACAAACGAGTCTAGTAAATTCTAAAGTGGAATGGACTTGAATGTAACGTGGTAATTTATCAGTAATTTGTAATTTTTCCACAGCGATTGGATGTTTGTTATCAAATTAAACTTATCCAAAATAAAGGAGCCTAGTTTCTTCTATCAATGACATCAATGATGTCAGGGCCAGTTCCAATAATTGTAACAGGCGTGTTTAATTCTTTTTCAATATTTGCAATGAATGATTTTGCATCATCAGATAATTCAGTGTAAGAAGTTTTTCCTGCACAATCAGTAAAGAGTACATCTAATTTTGTTATTGAGATTTGTGTTGCACCATTGAGCATAATTGCACGCCTAGCTAAATCAAAATCAAAATCTGCAGCTCTTCTTTGGCGACCAGTAACTGTACCAAATTCAGACCAACCTTTTTTTTCTGCATCTTCAAGAGACAGTTCTTTGTCAAGAGGTCCAGTTCCAACACGCGTAACATAAGATTTGAAAACAACAATTACTTCATCAACTTTGGTAGGTCCAAGGCCAACATCAGCACAAATCCCAGAGGCAGTGACATCTTTGGAAGTAACAAATGGATATGTTCCATGCCATAATGAAAGAAATGTTCCTTGTGTACCCTCTACCAAGACATTTTCATTTGCATCAAGTGCAGAATTAATCTCTAAAGGAACATCCACAATTAATGAAGATAAAGAATCGAAATCTTTTGCCAGTTTTAAAACTCTCATAGCACGGTCAGCATTAGCAGGACCAGTGCCTGAACCAGTACTACCAATTTTTTCTTTTAATTCTCCTTTTGAATCTCTAGTTAGATGAGTTTCCTCAATGATTCCACAGTGTTTATCAATAAATGCACGTCCTGTAACATCAAAATCTTGAATTTCTTTGTTGAGAACATCCGGATTAATTACAACCCCAGGTCCAATCATTACTTTGGCATTTTTATTTAGAAATCCACTTGGAAGCATTCTTACTTTATACACTTTATCTCCATCTCTAATTGTATGGCCAGCATTTGGGCCAGCACCGCCACGTACGATTATTTTTGGATTATCTTTAATTGCCAAATATGAGATGATCTTTCCTTTGCCTTCATCACCAAAAAATCCGCCAACAACTACAGTGGATGTCATATTGCTAAACTTTAATTTCGTTTATTTAAGCTAAAGTATTTTCCATGATTTTATATTCAACAATAATTCGTTTAGATCGATGGTAGGCGAAAATTTTGCAGGAAATATAATCATTAACTTGGCAAATTTACCAGATTTCCTAAGAAATCCAATTTTGAAAAAAAGAATGATAGAATTCTTTTCATTACCTGATTCTGAAAAAATTGAAGTTATTAACAATGCGCTAGAAGCTGGTCCCACCATTCCTTTTCCTAACTTTGCAAAACTTTTCAAAACATGGCTCAAAATTTTAACGACGTTATCTGAAGAGCAAAGAGAGGGATTGTTTTCAGCATATATTACAGAGATTGCACGATCACCGCAAAAACTAATTGAATTTAATGTTGATGGAATTTTGGAGATATTTTTGACATTAGAAGAAAACGACAGAGAAATTATTGCAATTACAATTAAAAAAATAATCAATAATTTAGATGAAAATTCAAAAAGACGAATTTTGATAGTTGTACCAGAAAATGCTAAAAAACACTTAAAATTTTAGGCGCCTGGTCGTTCTTCAGGTTTTCGGTTATCTTCATTGGTGTAGTCAATTACTTCTCCTTCTGGAGACAAAACACCTACAAAGATCTTTTCATGTTTTTTCAATAATTTTCTATGATCCAACATAGACATGTCAAGTTTCATCTCGTTCATGACCATAATTTGATATTCTTTCCATTCAGCCCAACATTTGTTACATGTAGGGTATTTTGCTGCAACAACTCCTAATTCTTCGTTATCAGGAATAGAATTCTTACATTTTGTGCAAGTGCGACTCATAAAAAATAAGAATAATGAACTCCTTTTATCTTTTATTGAATGTCAGATGAAGAAACATTTTCACTTTACCGTTTCTTATTACTGTAAAAATCATACAATAATCAGAAAATGTCATATATTGAAGATAAAATAACAATCAAAGAATATCTAGATAATATTCAAGATAAAGGAAAAAAGAACCATATCAAGTCAATCTTGAATCAGTTTGATATTTTTTGCAAACAAAAGTATGAAAAATCAAATCAGCAAGTAATGGATGATTTGTATGAAGAACAGAAAAACGAAGATACAAAGAATAAAGTCTACATAGTATTCAATCATTTCAAGAATTGGATGCTTATTGATCACCCAGAAATAGTATATTTTATGGGAAAGAAAAAAAATCAAAGACGAACAATCAAGAAAAGACACGCAAACACTATTGTCACATATCTAACTGAAATCATACAAACAGATGGTTTTATTGAATACAAGGAAGCTGTACCATCAATAGCAATGCTTTGTAAAATCAAAACTGGACACGGTAGCACTCAGTCTGTGCGAGAATACATCAACATGCTTACTTCTAGAGAAGGCCCATTTCTAATAATAAAAAATGATGAGAAAAAAAGAATCATTGTAAAAAGGACTGGAAAGTAATTCAAAACTGATTTTATTTCTAGTATAACGATCACACCTGATAATCCTAAACTATCCAAAAATGAGAGATTTACTATCACGCTAGGCACACTTTTTGCTCCAAAATGATAGTGAATATTTCTAATAATCCTCGACGATCAGTTTCTCAATTCTTAGAACTGAAAGATGACACTAATTGTCTCATGTTAGGTATAATTTTGATCCAAAAATGAGACCCTTTCAAAAATAAGAAATTTACTGCCACGTTAGGCACAACTTTTGCTCTGAAATGGCAGTGAAATTCACATAACCATACATTCCTCGGATCGTAAGGTTTGCAAAATTATTTTTCATCATGGTAGAG
>CALFHG010000182.1 GCA_937875805.1 uncultured Nitrosopumilaceae archaeon | reverse complement strand
CAGATGTAATATTAGATAAAAATGCAAAAAATATCTTTGTTGTGGATAGTAATAATCATAGAATTAATGTATTTGAAAATGATGGAGATTATGATTTTCAATATGGAAGTTTTTGTGACATTGCAACAATCCAAGACTGTAATGATAATGCAGATGGAGCAAATGATGATGGAGATGGACAATTTGAAAATCCAATCAGCATTGCAAGAGATGCATTAGGGAAATTCTTTGTAATTGATTCAGATAATAATAGAATTCAAATTTTTGAGGATGATGGTGAATTTCAATCAAAATTTGGTTCATCAAATAGTGCATTAGATGAATATCTCGGTTCTGCCAAAGGGATTGTAATTCAAGAATCAACTAAAGAAATTCTAGTATCAAATATTGAAACAGATTCAATATCAGTCTTTGATTCAAATGGTAACTTTATGTTTGAATTTGATTCATTTGATGGAAATGATGATTTTAGAAATCCAACTAACATGATTATTGATAATTCTAATCAAATTCTATATGTTTCAGATTCAGGTAATGATAGAATTCAAGTGTTTGAAATAGTCGATGGAAATACTTGCCCAAGTGGAACTGACGAAATAGTAGATGGTGTATGCTTTGTAGAAGAATTTGGAACAACTGGTACAGGCAATGGTCAATTTGACACACCGATGGGAATTGCACTTGATACAATTAATGATTTGTTGGTAGTAGCAGATTCAGATAACGATAGAATTCAAGTGTTTGATCTAAATTCAGGACCTGTTGTTTTACTTCCTAACAAACCTGATAATCTTAAAGCATCACCGGTTTCTCCAACTTCAATAATTCTCTCATGGACAGAACCAGATATGGCAGCAAATATTCCTGCAATTTCAGGCTACAAAATAGAATACAAATTTGGCTCAAATGATTACATTCCAATTACACAAAACACAGGCAGTAAAACAACATCATTTATTCATCAGGGTTTAGATTCTGATGAAACCTATTCTTATCGCGTCTATTCAATAAATTCAGATGGAACAAGTGTTTCATCTAGTATAACAACTAAACCACAACACACAACAACACCAACTGGATTAACTGCAACTGCAATTGCACCAAGTCAAATCAAACTTTCTTGGTTACCACCATCAGAAACATTCGGACAATCAATTTCAGGTTACAAGATTCTACGAGAAATTGATACAGGAATTTATGATGATTCTATAGGCAGTACAAATGCAGGAACTACAACATTTACCGTAACTAATTTACAAACTGATAAAACATACACATATGCAATTAGTGCAAACATTGGATTTGGTTCAACAGGTGAATCACTATCAGCATCAGCTACTCCACGAGAAG
>CALFHG010000181.1 GCA_937875805.1 uncultured Nitrosopumilaceae archaeon | reverse complement strand
CCCGTCATTGGCTCCTTTCATTTCTAAAAATATTTTCAAGCCAAAATTTGGCAATACGAATAAGTATACTGAATTTGGAATCAATTGAAATGAGCTCAGAGGATTCAGAAATAAATCAAAATAATAATGAAAAAATTTCTATAAAAAAATCCACTTTTAATAGAATGTTAATAGTGGTAATAATTCTAGTTGGAGTTGCATCATTCTTTGCAGGATCATATACATCAAATTGGAACTCCAATCAGATTTCAGCAGAAGATCTTGATGAGTCAATAGCAAAATTAGAGTTAAAACTATTACAAAACCAATTACCTACAAAACAAGTAATAGAACCAGTAAGAATTTCAATAGACAATGATCCAATTATTGGAAATCCAGATGCTCCAATTACAATAGTAGAATTTTCAGATTTTCAATGTCCATTTTGTGCAAGATTCCACACTCAGACATTACCACTAATTCTTGAAGAATATATCGAACAAGGCAAAGTAAAATTAGTTTTCAGAGATTTCCCTATTCAAAGTATTCATCCTAATGCACTACCAGCAGCAGTTGCAGCTGAATGTGCAAATGATCAAAACAAGTTTAGAGAAATGCATGACATGTTATTTGAAAAACAAACCGATTGGAACAAACTTGAAACTGTCGATGCATTATCCATGTTCAGTCAATATGCTTCAGGCATGCAATTAGATGAAGAATTATTTGACTCATGTCTTACTAGTGGAAAACACATTTCAGAAATCAAAAAAGATCTTGATGATGGAAGAGATTATGGAGTTTCAGGTACCCCAGGATTCTTTGTAGGAAATGATCAAATTGGATTTGTTGAATTAAAAGGAGCTCAGCCATTTGAGAGTTTTAAAAAAATAATTGACGCTCAATTAGACAGATAAAAAATAAGAGCGTTTATTAGACCACAGTCGGCATCAAGCATCAGAATAATGACGAGTGGGCAATGCGCTTTTTCGTCATTGCCAAAGAGACAAAAAGAAAATGACAAAATTTAAAGATTTAGGGTTAAGCGACGACGTGCTGAAAGGAATTACAGACCAAGGTTTTGAGGAAGCATTTCCAATTCAAGAAGCAGCCATTCCAGTATTACTATCAGGAAGAGATGTTGTAGGACAAGCACATACAGGTTCTGGAAAAACTGCAGCATTTGCATTATCAATGTTACAACAAATTCAACCAAAACAAGGAATTCAAGGATTAGTTATGGCACCTACAAGAGAACTGGCCATGCAAATTGCAGATGAAATTAAAAAATTCGGAAAACATACAGGAATTAGAGTAGCAACAATTTATGGAGGACAAGGAATGGGAATCCAGCTTGATGCACTCCACAGAGGAGTTGAAATTCTTGTAGCAACACCAGGTAGATTAATTGATCATCTTAAAAGAGGTTCAATAGAATTAAGGGATATCAGCCACATTGTTCTAGATGAAGCAGATACAATGCTAGATATGGGATTCATTGATGATATACAATTTATTTTAGATTTAGCACCAGAAGATAGAGTAATGTCATTGTTTTCAGCAACAATGCCAACCCAGATTCTAAGACTATCTGAAGATTATCTAAAGAATCCAAAACAGTTCCTATTAGATGCAGATGATCTTAGTGGAGAAGGAATCGATCAATCATATTTAGTGATTAAAGATAGAGACAAATTCAAATATTTATTAGATTTTATCAAACCAGTAAAAGGACAATGTATAGTATTTTGCTCAACAAAATATAGAACCAGAGATGTTCAAAAATTCCTTCATCAAGAGAAATACGATGCAGTTGCAATTGAAGGCGACATGTCACAACATAGAAGAGAACAATCTATGGCTAAATTCAGAAACGGTAAAGCAGACATTCTAGTTGCAACAGATATTGCATCTAGAGGAATAGATGTTCCACGAGTAGAATTAGTAATCAATTATGATGTTCCAAATGTAGAAATGGTATACTTCCATAGAATTGGAAGAACAGCAAGAGCCGGTACAAAAGGTAAAGCAATAACATTTGTCTCTTATTCATCAGTAGGTGATTGGAATCTCATTAAACGTCAAATCAAAGTTCCAATTACAGATTTAAATCAAGAAATGGGAATTCAAATTTCAATCCCAGACCCACTCAAAAGACAAACTCCATCAAGAAGATATGGAGGTCAATCAAGATCAAATTATTCTAGAGGAGGTCGCTCCGGAGGATATGGTGGATCTAGCGGTGGAAACCCAAGAGACAGCAGAGGTCCCAGAAAGAGATATGGTGACAAAGACAGTGGAAGCAGTGGCAATAGCTACGGCGGCCGCAGTAGATGGTAATACTGTAAAACTTAAAGACAAGAACTACGTAATAATTTTAAGATAAGAATGCATAAAGGATTCATTTTATTAAATTGCGACCTAGGAGCAGAAGAATACATCGTAGATGAATTAAAACAAATGCAAAATATCAGTAATGCGTATCTCACTTTTGGAGCTTATGATGTGATTGCTGAAATTGAAACTAGTAATCAGGATGAATTTGAAAAAGTGGTTGCAACCATTAGGAAATTAACTAGAGTGGTCAGCACCATGACTCTAAACGTGACAAACCCCGAATAATTGTTATATGAGTAAATCAGGGTTGTTTCAAATTGCAGAAAATTGATTATGAAGGAAAAGTTTGGGTACTAAATTACAATAATCCCGAACCATTATTAGATCACGCCATACACATGCTTGAAAGACATGGTGTAAAACGTGAGGATATGGAAATTACCGAAACACCAATTGTAAGCGTAGGCGCAATTGTAGTAGAGATTTGGCCATATGAACTAGTCATTGGAAGAGTTAGAACAACTCGAAATGACTCTTTTATCAGCGGGACAGAATTTGTAATTGAATTAAAATTGGATGAAAACGGAAACTATACAGATTATCTTTGAAAAAAAACAAAATTCAAAATATCACTATTGTCGCAATAGGCATCATTATCATCAGTGCAATTATCGCATACAATTATTCCTCAGAACAAACCAAACAGAAAGGATTTCAATTTGGAAATGAACTGGCAGAAATTCAACAAGATGTAGCAGAATTACAAATAAAATTTTATTCTGAAAAAACAAAATGGAATGAAAAAACCATAACAAAAGAAGAGTTGTTAAAATATTATGAAGAGCATGTGGGTAAATTTGAAGATATTATTTCCAAATACGATAAATTATCCACACCTGAATTATTTGAAAGTTCAGTAGAATTATTCAAAATATCATCTGAAACGCAATTAAAAAGTGATGTTGAATATATCAAATGGATTACAACAGGCGATGAATCAGCAAAGGTAAGATCAGATACACAAATTCAAGAAGCATATGAATACGAAAACCTAGGATTAATGGAATTCCAATTAGCTAAAGCAGGAATAATAGAATTTGATGAAGCAGGTAAATTTTCACCTCCAGACAACGTGATGAAACAAAAAGTGATTCAAATTTCAGAGAACATGAAAAATGAATGCGATTCAGAATTTAAAAATAAAATGAATGAATTTGATTCTGATGAAATAGAAATTAAATGGTTCAACTGTTTTAATGAGGCTGAAAAATGGAAAAAAGCCCATTTACCTTAGATAGATAATATTCTATAACAAGCCAGATTGTTCCAATATTTCCAAAGTACCAAAAAGCTCCTCACCCAAGGATATTTTTTCAAGAGGGGTCGGTTTTGAGAATTTTATCTGAAATGCTATTGTAAGCATATCCTGGTCAGTGTGAGATATTCTCACAGAATGCCATTCATAATTCATTTTAGATAAAAATAATTTCCATTTTTGTAAATGCTCATCTACACGATGTACCTGAGATTCTACATTTGTTAAAGTAGTATCTAAATCAGTGTCAAATAATCTAAATTTGACAAGAGGAACCATGATCATTCCGCCTAAAATTTTATCATGGTTTTTTAACATAGATGAAATAATTTCTTCAGAATTTTCTTTTTGAAAAATATCACCATAATCAGGATCAAAATATCCTGCAACAAGTTTTTTAGAATCATATATTCTAAAAAAACCTTCATCAGAATCTAATTTCCACAACATATTGGAATCAATTCATGAATAAATAAACGATTAATCAAAGACAATTAAATAAACTAGGAAATAAAGAAAATAGAGATGGCAATTTCCAAAGAAAATAAGGATTTCGTTGACAGTTTAATTGATTATTACATTAGTGAATCAGAATCGTACAAACAAATAGCAGAAAATTTTGTTCCCGAAATAGAATCAGTTCCAGATACAGCATTTGGAATCATTACAGGATGTGTATATTCAGGATTTTTACAAGCATATCAAAATCAACAACAAACTCCAGGTTTAGACGATATGCGGGAATTCAATCAAATCATAAAAGACAGAGCAGCATCAATCAAAAAATCCATCCTTGATCCTCTAAAGGTAGAATCAATTCAGAATGAAACAGTTGGCAAATCTGAAAATACAGATTTAGAAAACTAATTTTAATTAAAAAGAGTGTCCAATTAGACACTCTTTATGACTCCTGTTGGACTGGTTGAATTATCGCAGATGTATGAATGCATCTAGTATGCGATAACAAATGTAGGTAAATTTCTATTAAAACACTTACGTAGAAATTATCAGTAAGATCATTTCAAAAAACTAAAAATTAGTATAGTTTAATTCCAACATTTAAGAATAAAAAATATGAATGTAGATGGAAGTAAAGTTATTTTTGGATTAGGAGTAACATCAGCAATAGTCACGGCAGTAGTAGTATTGTATTTTTCAATTCGTTAAAGATAAATCATAAAGAAAATCAAACAATATTATGCCTGAAACAAATGAATTTAAAATTACTCAAATAGTAGATAATGGTCAAATGGTCCAGTTAACTTTAATTGAAAATATTACAACAGAACCAATTTCACAAAAACAGATGATTATAGAGAATGTTTCAAAGAGACTGGATTCAGAAACTAAAGAACAAGTTATGCCATTATTAGAAGCAATTTTACAAGCACAACCTACAGTAAACATCAAATCATATCAACAAACTCAAATCACAATTGGAATGCCTAAATCAAGATATGACAACATGGGAAGACCTCAAGTTGGAAGCATCATGGATATAGATTTGAAAAAAGTCTAAAGATTAGATTTTATTTCATCAAGTGTATGAAGTGGCAATGAGCATGTAAAGTCTTTACAAACAAACACACTAGTTTTATCTTCAAATGATTTTCCTGCAAAGAAAGGATATTCTGAGAGATTTTCCAACTGAGATGAATTCTTAATTGTTATCATAATCGAATTTGGCAAATAATCTAAAAGAAGGGATTGTATTATTTCAGAATTTTCAGTATTGATAACAGTGATTTCTTGAGGTTTTTGGATATACATTGAAATGGTATTTAGCAAATATCCAAATCCGAAAGGATTTTCAGCTGCAATTTGTGCCTGAGATGCCATTATTTTAGTAGTTATTTCAAGAAAAGTTGGTTCTTGAGATAGATGATACAATCTAAGCATTACAAAAGCAGAAACAGAATTTCCAGAAGGCAATGATAAATCATAATTACTCTTAGGTCGGATAATTAATTTTTCATGATCATCAGAAGTCATAAAGAAATTATTATTTTCAGAATCCCAGAAATGTTCCACCAAATGATGTCCTAATTTTATAGATAATGTAAGATATTTTTGGTCAGGTTCAATTTCAAACACATCAAGCAATGCATTGATAAAATAAGAATAGTCTTCCAGATACCCGTCAATTTTTGCAATTCCATTTTTGTAAGTTCGTAGTAATTTTTCATTTACAAAAAGATTCTGTTCAATGAAAGAAATACAATCTTTTGCAGCATTAAGATATATGATATCTCCTGTAACACGATATCCTTTTACAAATGCAGTAATCATTAAAGAATTCCATGAAACCAAAACCTTGTCATCCAATCCAGGCGGAATTCTAGCTGAACGAATCTTTAGTAATTTTTCTGAACAAGATTTTAAAATTGCACTAACTTCAGATTCCGAGATTCCAAAATTAAAAGCAACAGTAGATATGTTGAGATTGTTGCATAAAATATTATTTCCTTCCCAATTTCCCCCATCAGTTACATCATAGTATAAACAAAATAGATCAGCATCACTTCCAAGAATTTCTTTAATTTCACTTTTCTTCCACACATAGTATTTCCCCTCTATACCTTCAGAGTCAGCATCATATGCAGAATAAAATCCACCTTCAGGAGAAGTCATTTCACGTAAAACAAAATCAAGTGTTTTTTTCAAAACATCAAGGTAAAATGGATCTTTAGTAATTTGATATGCCTCAGCATAGTTAACAGGAATCAAGGCATTATCATAAAGCATTTTTTCAAAATGAGGAACCAGCCATTTTGCATCTGTAGAATATCTGGAAAAACCTCCGCCTATTTGATCAAATATTCCCCCATTAGCCATTTTTTTGAGTGTTTTAAGCGCAAATTCATTAAATTTTCCCAATCCTGAAAGTTTCGCATATCTAAACAGAAATGATATGTTAGCAGCATTAGGAAATTTTGGTGCAGAACCAAATCCCCCATAGGATGCATCCCCTAATTGAAACAAGTTCATAGCAGCCTCATCAAGAATTACTCGTTCTAATTTAGTAGTTTGAACTTTTTCAGTTTTGTGTAATGCACTAGTGAATTTTTCAGCAGATGCTTCAATATCTTTTGGTTTTTCTTTCCATGCTTGTGAGAGTTGTCTGCAAATGCTTCCAAATCCAGGACGCCCATAGGAATCTAAAACAGGAAAATAAGTTCCAACATAGAATGGTTTTTGATCAGGAGTAAGAAAAAGACTCAAAGGCCATCCACCTTGTCCAGTTGTAATTTGACAAGCTTTTTGATAAATGTCATCTATGTCAGGACGCTCTTCTCTGTCAAC
>CALFHG010000180.1 GCA_937875805.1 uncultured Nitrosopumilaceae archaeon | reverse complement strand
GACAACCAAATCAAAGGAGACTAGGTAATGTCTATCTCAGTTTTTAAAAATAAAAGGCTAGAAGTTACATATCAGAAAAGCAGATTACCTCAACGAAGGAATCCGATCTTTATTCAAAGATTTGATGGAGTTCAATGCAAGTATTGTATTGAGAGTACAAAAGATAGTAAAGGTAGGAAAAAACATTATCATTCACTCAATCAATTGCATGGTCATTTGTCATACGACCATAGAACAGAAGATTTCAAAGAGTATCTCATGGGTCTAGCTGACCTGGTAATATCAGGTGATTTACAATGAATGTTTGTTGTAACAATACCAAGAGGTATAAAATTACATTCAATATCGGTAATGCTGAAAAATCAGAATGGTTAATTTGTGAAAAACATTCTGACGAAGAACCATTGTTCCAGACTCATATTATTTCCAAAAAGGAATTAAATTAATGGCAAACATACTCAAAGAGCCGACAGGAAATTTTGATCCTACTAGACCACTAACTAGGGATATTGAAATCATAGAAAAACCAAAGGAGAAATGGTTTCAATGTACTCACTGTGATGCTGAAAGTCAATCTTTCAAGGCATTTGAGTTTTGCAAACAAAAAAGACATGAAGTAATTACAGTTTACAGACCTGCCGAATTATCACAAAAACAGATTGAAGAACAAAAGATTTTCAAAAATGATGACTATGACTTGGTTGCAGAATTAATCAAAAAAGAAAAACACTTTCTGACACTGAGAGAAACTGATGATATTTGGTATTACAATAACGCGGAGGGCATTTACAAGCCATACGGAAATACAATAATCGAGGATCAATGCCAAAGATTGATTCACAGATGCAAGAACCAGACCACAAGAGAGGTTATTGGAACCATAAAACGAGACAACACAAGGATTGATTCCAGTGAATTGTTTGATTCAAAAATAATTTGTGCGTTGGATGGGATACTTGAATCAGACTTTACGATTAAATCGCATTCCCCTGAATACATGGTATATTCAAAACTGCCATTCAATCTAAAACCAAAATACGTTAATCTCAAGTTATGGAATCATATTCTCACGATCATTGATGTTCGTGACATCAACTTGATTATGG
>CALFHG010000179.1 GCA_937875805.1 uncultured Nitrosopumilaceae archaeon | reverse complement strand
CAATTGTAGATGTAAGTAAAAGTAAAAATCCTAAAAGATATTGTTTTTTCATTTCTAGATACTCCTAAAGGTCAGGACATCCATCTGTATCTCTGTCACCATCATAATCCTCAGGTTCTAAAGGACACATGTCATTTTCGTTGATAATATCATCTAAATCAGCATCATGTTTGTATCTTGATTGTTCTGGTGCAATATCAGGGCAACCGTCATAATCATTGTATTTATTCCAAGATTCTTTTTCATTTGGACACATATCAATCTCATCGTTTATGCCATCTTCATCACTATCAATAGTAACATTTCCAATCGGTACTGTATCAGGGCAACCGTCATAATCAACATATTTGTTCCAAACTTCAGATTGGGTAGGACACATATCCATTACATCTGGAACACCGTCACCATCAGAATCAGATTGAGTGTTATTACTATCTGGGCAACCGTCTTCATCTTGGAAACCATTATAGTTTTCAGCAACTAGAGGACAATCATCATAAACATCGTTAATGCCATCATTATCAGAATCAACTACAAATGATGTAGATACAGAATCAGGGCAACCGTCATCATCTTGGAATTTATTGTAAGTTTCTTTAGCAGTTGGACATGCATCTATTGCATCTGGAATTCCATCTTGATCTCTATCTTGAGTTAGAATGTAATTATCTGGACAACCGTCTAAATCAAGAATTCCATTATAGGTTTCTGGTTGGTTTGGACAATGATCTCTGTAATCATTAATTCCATCATTATCTGAATCAGCAGTAATTTTGTTATCAGCTACATAATCTGGGCAACCATCTAAATCTTTGAATTTGTTATAAGTTTCAGGAACTAGTGGACATTCATCCAAGTCATCAACAATTCCATCAAAGTCTGAATCTCTACCAGTAAGGAAATCTGGATAATCTGGGCAACCGTCTTCATCTTGGAAACCGTTGTATCTTTCTCTGTCAAGAGGACATTGATCAGTTGAATCTAAAATACCATCACCGTCAGCATCTGCATTAGTTGGATCGTCAGGACAGCCGTCTTGATCTTGATAACGATTCCATGTTTCAGCAGTTGAAGGACATTGATCTAAAGAGTCTCTAATACCATCACCGTCAGAATCTAATACAGCGACATCAGGGCAACCGTCTTGATCAAAGTAACCATTTATGGTTTCTGCAACAAGAGGGCATTTATCATTCAAATCAGTAATTCCATCACCATCATAATCTTGGCCAGATAAACCAGATACACTATCTGGGCAACCGTCATCATCTTGGAATTTATTGTAAGTTTCTTTAGCAGTTGGACATGCATCTATTGCATCTGGAATTCCATCTTGATCTCTATCTTGAGTTAGAATGTAATTATCTGGACAACCGTCTAAATCAAGAATTCCATTATAGGTTTCTGGTTGGTTTGGACAATGATCTCTGTAATCATTAATTCCATCATTATCTGAATCAGCAGTAATTTTGTTATCAGCTACATAATCTGGGCAACCATCTAAATCTTTGAATTTGTTATAAGTTTCAGGAACTAGTGGACATTCATCCAAGTCATCAACAATTCCATCAAAGTCTGAATCTCTACCAGTAAGGAAATCTGGATAATCTGGGCAACCGTCTTCATCTTGGAAACCGTTGTATCTTTCTCTGTCAAGAGGACATTGATCAGTTGAATCTAAAATACCATCACCGTCAGCATCTGCATTAGTTGGATCGTCAGGACAGCCGTCTTGATCTTGATAACGATTCCATGTTTCAGCAGTTGAAGGACATTGATCTAAAGAGTCTCTAATACCATCACCGTCAGAATCTAATACAGCGACATCAGGGCAACCGTCTTGATCAAAGTAACCATTTATGGTTTCTGCAACAAGAGGGCATTTATCATTCAAGTCAGTAATTCCATCACCATCATAATCTTGACCAGACAAACCAGATACACTATCTGGGCAACCGTCGTAATCTTCAAAGCCATTATAGGTTTCTTTAGCAGTTGGACATGAATCTATTGCATCTGGAATTCCATCCAAGTCTCTATCACCTGAAGAGTTAGTATCAGGACAACCATCTCTATCAAATACACCGTTGAAAGTTTCTGGTTGGTTTGGACATAAATCTGAATAATCATTAATTCCATCACCATCAGAATCTGGCACTTCCTTGTTTGCACCTACAAAGTCTGGACAACCGTCATCATCTTGGAATCTATTGTAAGTTTCTTTTACTTGAGGACATTGATCAATACTGTTAGGAATTCCATCAAGATCAGAATCAACATCACTTGAATAAGGAGGAACATCTGGACAACCATCATCATCTTGGAAACCGTTGTATCTTTCTGGATCTAATGGACATGTATCATCAACATCCATAATTCTATCACCATCTGCATCATTTAGTGTTCCATCAAATAAAGGAGATGAATCTGGACAACCATCATAATCTGCAAATCTATTGAAAGTTTCTGGTTGGTTTGGACAAATATCAAATTGATCAGCTATTCCATCACCATCTTTATCATTAAATGAAGTATCTAATGCAATATCAGGACAACCATCTGTATCTCTGTAACCATTATAGACTTCAGGTTCAGTTGGACATAAATCAATTTTATCTTGAATGCCATCATTATCAGTATCAATAAAACTAAAATCATTAACAGAATCTGGACAACCGTCTTCATCTTGGAATTTATTATAAGTTTCAGCACTTAGTGGACATTCATCTAAATAATCTGTAACTCCATCTCTATCTCTGTCACCGGAACCATAAGAATCAGGACAACCATCTCTGTCATCAATACCATTGAAAGTTTCTGGTTGGTTTGGACAATTATCTATCAAGTCAATAATACCATCACCGTCAGAATCTGGTGCCCCTCCATCTCCACTTCCTGGAAGTGTGTCTGGGCAACCGTCTTCATCTTGGAATTGATTGTAATGTTCTTTAAGATTTGGACATTGATCAATGTGATCCTCTATTCCATCATAATCTTCATCATACCATGGAACAAAATTTGATGGACATCCATCAATTGTTCCATCATAATCTTCTTGCAAATTAGGACATGCATCTATAGAATCATCAACACCATCATTATCCAAGTCCTCAGCAGCAAAAACAGAATTAATTGGCATGCTAGTTAATGTCGCTATAAGCAAGAATAAGAAAGATAAAGAGTGTATTTTTGTCAAGGTCTAAAAATACGTCGAGGATCCAGTTATTAAACCTCACTCTGAAATTAGCTAAAAATATCAATAGTTTTGAAAAAAATTTTCATATTGGACAAAAAACTCGATCATTTAAGTAAACCAAAACACGATCTGAACTCATGAGTTGTTCTGGAGAAACTGTTGAAGAAGAAGAGCAATTACTTCAGATCAAGCCTGCAATATCTGCACAATTAAAAAAAGCAAAGTATGGCGTAGCAGATCACTCAACTGTAGGACTATGTCATTGGACAAAAAAATCATTCAAACATGAAGGGAGTTGTTACAAACACAAGTTTTATGGAATTTCAACCCATAGATGTATGGAATTTTCTCCTGCTGGCATGTATTGTGAAAATAGATGCGTATATTGTTGGAGACCAATGGAATTTTATGATTCAATGCAAATGAAACCAGAACAAGTTGCAGAGCCTGAACAAATTTTAATAAAATTAATGGCTGAACGAAAAAAATTGATCAATGGATTTTATGGTGATTCAAGAAATGATAAACAAAGATTAGATGAATCATTATTGCCTGCCCATTATGCTATTTCTCTTTCTGGAGAACCTACAATGTATCCCAAACTTCCAGAATTAATTAAATATCTAAAATCATTTGAAGCAACAAAATCAATTTTTCTTGTAACAAATGGACAAGAGCCAGACATGATTCAAAAATTACAAGATGAAGATGCATTGCCAACACAATTGTATCTATCAACAAATGCTGCAGATTATGAATCATTTATGAGAATAAACAAACCAAAATATGATGATTCATGGGAAAGATGGAATAGAACACTCAGTATGCTAAAAGATTTGAAAACAAGAACAGTGTTAAGAATTACTTTAATTAGAGATTATAATAATCAGAAAGAATCAATTCCAGCATTTGCTGAAATGTTTAGAAAAGCTAGTCCACACTTTATTGAAATTAAATCATACATGCACATTGGACGTTCAACCAATCGATTAGAACATGAAAATATGCTGGAAATGGATGAAGTAAAAAGTTTTAGTGAAGAAATTGCTAAACAAAGTAAAATATTTTCAATAATGGATGAAAGTATTGTTTCAAGAATTTCAATATTGCAAAATAATGAACGATTTATAGATCGTTTTATTCCTACTTATGCAAATACCATTTAGAAAATTTTTTCAATGCTTTGAATCTATGAGATAATTCATTTTTGTTATTCATTTCAGCAAATGTCTTTACTGAATTATTTGGAATAAAAATAGGATCATATCCCCAACCTTTTCCTTTTTGTGTTTTAGATATTTCTCCATTTAGTTTTCCTTCAAATGACTGTAAATTTGTTTTATCACAATAAGTAATAATTGAAACAAAATTTGCTTTTCTATTATTTTTTAATAAATTAAGAATTCCTTTATTTCCAATTGTTTTGAAAACATATGATGAATATGGACCAGGAAATCCATCAATTGAGTCTATGAACAAACCATCATCTTCAATTATGATAGGTTTTTTAAATTTAAAAAATGCATCTCTCGCTTTGGCCATTGCAATATTATGAAGTGAATTTGATTGGATTTCTTCTAAAGTGGATTTTAAAAATCCAAGATGAATTCCTAAA
>CALFHG010000178.1 GCA_937875805.1 uncultured Nitrosopumilaceae archaeon | reverse complement strand
TCAATTCAACAAAAGTACCTTTAAAACGGTTATAAAGTTTATTCAACTTTCTTCAGGCATGTCAGCAGGGTTTTTTGAAATTTATTCAATTGAAAGAGGAATAGAATTTGCATTGCTATCCCATGCAAAAATAGAATCATCTTCATAGGGCGATTTTACAATCATAGAAACTAAACCAAAGAAATTATGTAAATCAGTTACAGAAGGTTCTGCTGAACCACTCGGATGAGAATGTACAATGCCGACATAACTCATATCAAAAGGTAAGAAAGAATAAGGGAATCCTGCAAAAGTAGGGCCTGTTTCACTAAATGGTGGAATTACAAGTCCATCTATTTTTATTTCTCCATTTTTTGATTTTCCCTTTAAAATTAAAATTCCTTCATTGGGATGTTTCATTTGACAAAATGACAATATGCTATCAAGGACGTCCTTTTTTAAAATCACTGAACGTTCAAATTTTTTGTTTTTGAATAACACAGCAAGTATCCAGTTTAGGACTAAATTAATTTTAAGATGTTGAAATAGTGTATTTTGTATTTGAGAATTGTCTTAATTTATCTTCAATTTCTGATACAAGTTTGGGAATTTTTGAGTCAATTTCATCTAATTCACCTTGAAAAGTTTTAGATTTGAGATTAGATTCATCATTCAGTAAAGTGGTTTTTGCAAGATCAGATTCCAAAGAAAGCAAATCACTAGGCATTAGAGAAGTAACGTCATTTTGCATCTGTTTGTATTTTTCATTATATTCTGAGACTAGTTTGATAAACCCATCCAAAGACTCTTCTGTTTCAGTTATCTGCAAAGATGTTTTTTCCACATCTTTTACAGAGATAGAACCAGAGATGATACCCTTTCGGACATTTTCAAGAATTAAAATTATAGAGTCATAATTGTTCGAAGAAAGCACATCAATAGGTTCAGAAACTAAATTTGATAAAATATTTTTTTGATCTTTATCCAAAGAAGAGGCATATTCATATCGACCCAAAGGACGAGATATTTTTGTAAATTGTGTATTAATTTGAGTTTTAATCATAGATTTTTGTTCAACAAATTCATCCAAAGTATTTTTCAAAGCAAGATATTTCGTATAATTATCAGAAGATTTTATTTCATCAATGGAATTATGAAGAGTAGATATTTTTTCATTTATTGTAATGGTGTTTTTTGTAATATTCTCAATTTTTCGAGATTGTTTTGTACGCAACTCTTTTAGATTTTTAATTTGATTAATGGCATCAAGTGTTTCTTCAGAAAGAGACTTTGTAGAATTATAATTTTTCAATAAATCACTAATTTCAGAATGATTAGAATTCATTACTGCAAGATTTTCTTTTAATTGGTTAGCATATTTTTTGGCAAAAATATGAATTACTCTAGTTTGCCGTCCTAAAACATCGCCAACTTTTTTAAGAATTAAATTCAATACAGAATTTAATTTCTCAGCATCATCAAAAGAAGATATTTTGGGTAATGAAACAACATCTTTTTTGATCATATCAATAACTTGCTTTTTACCTCTAACCACGATGATTGAAAGATGTTTGTCTACATCATCCATATTGAGATCATCTTTTTCAAGAACATTGCCAATTTTCATTAATTCCTCAATCAGAGGTGCAGTTTTGTTTCTCAGATTATTAATTTCAGATAAAGTTTGAGATTTCCTCAAAGCACTAAGATCAGATATAATTTTAGGAACATCTGCAAGTGAAATTTCCTTATTTTGATGTATTTCTCCACCAGATGTTTCTTCTTGTTTCTTTTTTCCCCATCCAAAGACCATTTGATATCTTTCTCTTCAGGGGATTAAAAACGGTTGTAAAACTAAAATTTAAAATTCATCAATTTCCTGAAAAGAACATGGTGAAAAAGACATTTCATACGGGGACGGTTAAAAAAACTATCAAAATTAAAGTATCAAAAGACAAGGTTTGGAGAAAAATTAGCAATATTGCAGGATTGCCTACTTGGGTAGTCGACGTTAAAAAAACAGTTTACCTATCTAAAAAGAAAAAAGACATAGGAGCTGTGAGATTAATTACATTTGAGGACGGTAATCAAATTGAAGAACATGTTGTTGCATGGAAAAAAGGAGAATATTTCACATATATCGCAACTGAAGGTTTACCGCTAAGGGCATATGTTGCAACAATTTCAATTAAACCAAAATCCAAAAATCTTGTAGAATTGACATGGCAGTCATATCTTAATAGTGAAAAAATGTCTGAAAAAGAATTCTTAGATTTTATTGTGTTTTTAGCAGCATTTTATGAGGCATCATTAGAGAATCTCAAAATATCTCTTGAAAAATAGAACCAGTTAATTTTCAAGTCAAAATGTAAATATGATAAATCAGGAAAAAAATCATGAGTGATATGAGATTCACCATCATTGGTATCATTCTAATGTTTATCGGATTTCTCATCCTGGGAGGGTTTGGTCATAATTATCAAGCTGCCACTCTAGAATCAAATGAATTTGGAACTTGTTACGAATATTCAGATAATTCTCCGCCAGTAGAAATTAATTGTTCATTCAGGATATTTGATCAGACCATATTCTTTGGATTGGTTTTAGGGTTTATTGTAATAGGAGTCATTTTTCTAATTAAGGGTGTGAAAGGGGACTGGGATAACAAAGTCAAGCCAGAAGACATGGTAGGTCCAGGAAATAATCAAAATGATAATTCAGATAAGGATTAGCCCTGTTTTTTAGATTTTAGTTTTGCATAATCTTCAGGGTTGTCTTCTTCCAATCTCTGATAACATACTTCTTCATATGGCATTTTTTCTCAATATTATATTGTAAAATTTACATTTAACCTTGAAGAATGATTTGTACTTATTCAGGCTCTACATTAAAGACCAAATTCTATGATTCAGACTCAATAATATTTTTCATAGAATTAAACATTGCAGAGATCTCCTCCACTCTCAAGTCAAACTGTTCATCAGTTATTTCATCAGGTTTATTCAAAGTAATTAGAACTTCTGAAACATCTCCATTTGAAACAACCCTCATTGGAACATCCCATGAGGATTCCTCATCAACATACTGATGATCTAAAATTCCAAGAGATTTATTTTCATTAAATTTTAGCATGGATTTTCCATATGGTCCTGTAAATGACCACCAGCCAGAATCATTGAGTTGTGCATCAGGCATCATCTTTGGAGGTATCTTCAAAATTGCATCAAATGCATCACCAGTTTTCTTTTCTACAGTAATGGCAATAGTTCTAGATCTACCCATGATTAAGATCTCAAATAATGATTAAAAAAGATATAGTAGAAATTATAGGTATTCGGATTACTAGTCTATTTATTCAAAAATTCTCTAATTTTTTTAAGATTAGTGACAGTTGATTCATGAAACATTACCATGGATTCAGATAGCGAATTAGGCAATACAGATTTGAGATTGTCAACTAATTCATCACCACTAGTAATCATATTATCAATTAATTTATCAATTTCATTTTTTTCATCAACCATTTGAATCACTTAGATTCTAATCGTAATTAAACGTACAAAAAATATCAACTAATTAAAAATTAGACATAAAACAAGTTTAGAAACTAATAATTATCTTTGATGGATTGTTTTAGTTCAGATAAAGATTCTAGATATTGTTTTTTTTCCAGATTTTTAGGGATTGTTTTATTGTTTTTGTTTTTTTGAGATGATTTGGATTTATTGGAGTTTTTGCTCACTACCTAATAACGAGTTTAATGGACTTAAGTATATGGGAGTTTCAGGTGAGAGTAATTCTCAATCATCTGAGACTAAATATCCAAGACCCATTACATCTTCCCACGTTAATTGAATTTTTGTATCTTCCATGATTAGTATAGTTAAAAATAATATTTAATCTCCATGAATGATTTGTTCTTTTTCCAACTAAGAAATTTAGAGTTTGGAATCTAAGAATTGTCTTTTTTTATCAAGGTAGCCGTGGAACGGACATTTTTTAGTTTTTGAATATTACGTGAAACGATATCACGGATTGTTTCAAAATTATCTGCCTGTAGTTTTACCATCATATCGTGAGTTCCAATGGTTTCAAACACATCAACTACTTGTTCAATTTCTTTTAGTTGTTCAATTATAGCAGATTCTGCACCAAGATCACAGTTTAACATTACATATGCATCAGTCATAAACTAGACAACAATCTGTGATTATTTAAAGATGGAGAATTTTAGACAAAGATCACCAAGTTACATGAACTAAATCTTTCAAATTTCTTCTTGGCTTTGGGAATTTAGTTTGTTCAGGATACCCAATACACAATACAGATGAAGGTACCAAATCAGTGTCTATAACATCCATTACCTTTTGTTCATCAAACATTCCAATCCAAATTGAACTCAATCCTAAAGCTTGAGCTGCAAGCTGAGAATACCCTGCAGCAAGAGTAGCGTCCTGAATAGCGAATTTTTTAAGGATATCATCTGAAAAATCAAACTTTACCCTAGAAGGATTTTTGCAGAAAATAAGAACTACAGGAGCATCAACGTATGGTTGTTTGTTACAGGCCTCAACTAGTAGTTTTTTCTTTTCAGGACTTTTTACATAAAATATTTCAAATCCTTGAAAATTGCCAGCAGTTGGAGCAGTGTCAGCAGCTGCAATAATTTTATCTATTTTTGTAGTTTCAACAGGTTTGTCTGAAAATTTTCTTGTTGAACGTCTTTTAGCCATTACAGCAAACAAATCAGTATCTACAACTTCAGTCGGACCAGATTTTAAGATAAAATCAAGTAAGTTATTTCGAACATTGTCATCTACAAC
>CALFHG010000177.1 GCA_937875805.1 uncultured Nitrosopumilaceae archaeon | reverse complement strand
CTATAGGAGGAAAGGTAACCGTACGTAAAAAAGAACTTGGAAAAGAAGTTTTGGCATATTTTGCAATTTTAGGTAGTGCAACAATTCTGTTTATTGGAGTTAGTGGGTTAGATCCATTACAAAGTGCATTTTATTCTGTATCTGCAAGTACTACTGCAGGATTGCAAGCACAAAGTCTTGCAGGATTGGGTGGAGGTGCACATGCAATTCTGATAATTTTGATGGTCATAGGAGGTTGTGGATTTTCTACTGCAGGAGGTTTGAAAATATTTAGATTGTTCCATCTAAAAGATGTAAGAGCATTACTCAGTAAAGTAAAAAGAGCAGAACTATCAGATCAAGCAAAAAAAGAAGTTATTTCAACGCTAATAATTTTAGCATTGTTTCCCATAATTTCAGTAACTGCAGGGTTACATCTAGCAGAAATAGAAGACGTTCCATTTCAAGATGCATTTTTTGAATCTGTAGGAGTAATCACCACAGGAGGACTATCTGCAGGAGTAATTGATTTTAACACAGATCCTGCAACAAAAATAGTTCTAGGATTTTTGATGATATTTGGCAGATTAGAAATAATTGCAATTATCTACATTTTCGTTCCCAGACTCAGTTAAGATAGGATTTAATTTCATATAGAAAAATTATGACTGTGGAGAACAAAAATACCCATCAGGGCAAAAAACTAATCATTTTAGGATTTGTAACTATTGTAATTTTATTTTTAATGTATGGACGATATCAAAATTCGGAATTATTGACCCCAAGTGCAATAGACACCATACAAAGAATTGCATATGGGTTTTACATAATTCTAATAGTATCATTTGGAGCCATTGCTTTTGGAATGTATAGATACCATAGAGAAAAAGTAGAAACCAAAGGAAAAGATCTTTCTTCAATTATTGCATTAACCACATGGAATTTAAAATCTCGAAAAATCTTTGTTGCAACATTTATCGGGTATGGTATATTTTTTTCATTAGTTTCGGGAACACTAGTGTATCAACCAGAAGTTAGTTTTTCATATCATTATGGAGCAGATATTCCATCATGGTTCATCGCTCCATGTTGTGATGGACCAGGATACATGCCAAAAATAATCATATACCTTACAGACCATGTAGGTTTACAAATAATTCCAATAAACTTGGTGTTGCAAGTGATTGTATCATATTTAGTGGGATTGAATTTGGCCATTGCAGTAAATGCATATACAATTTCTAAAAAAGGGAGAGGTGCAAGTACGATAGGTGCTGCTGCAGGATTATTCATTGCATGTCCAACTTGTGCAGGCACATTTTTGTCAATATTTATCGGAACTGCAAGTGGTATAGCACTCTCAATTGCATTAACACAGTTGCAGACAGTATTCATTGCAATATCAATTCCAATACTTCTTGTGACTCCATATATTATGGCAAAAAAATTAAGAAATACAGATGGAAGCTGTAAAATTAATCTAGATTAGAATTTCTTCACTTCAGGTATCTTATGATTGCCGATATCATAACCATCACGTCTTAAAAATTTCAAAGTAAGTTTGTAAATTATCTCATCATGATCTACTTTGTCTAAAATTTCAGTCCATAGAATTTTTCCTTTATCTTCAATGTATTTTTTAAAATCAGAATTCATTGATTCAGCAATATCGCGGCATTGATCAAATGTTTTGCCATTTTTGTATGCCCGAATTCTAGTATCACAACTATCCATATCCATATTTAATTAAAATCTAATTAAACCTAGACCATACACCTTCAAACAAATACTAGAATAAAGGAGGTAAATCATGGTAATAAAATCAACTGAAGAATATATTGATTTTTTTGTAAATCTAAACATGGGTGAAGATGTTCCACTTTTGAGTTTTGTAAATAATGAAAGAATGGTACTAAAAGGAAAATTAGAACATAAAGAAATAGAAAAAGCACCAATAATGAACGGAATC
>CALFHG010000176.1 GCA_937875805.1 uncultured Nitrosopumilaceae archaeon | reverse complement strand
GTTGCTGGTTTTGTTTCTGGTTATACTGGAGATGGTGCAAAAACTGTTCTTCCTGGTAATGCATTGGTGAAAATAGATTTTAGATTAATTCCTAAAATGGATCCTAAAAAACAAGTATTACGATTAAAAAATCACCTAAAATCAAAAGGATTTGCAGATGTTGGCATCAAAGTTTACCATGGTGAGGCAGCTGCAAGAACTGACTCTTCTCATCCATTTGTATTGCAAGTAAAAGATGCTGCAGACAAGTCCTTTGGTAAATCTATTCTAAATGTTTCAAATGCTGGTACTGGTCCGATGTATCCATTTGTTGAAATTCTAAAATCTCCTTGCATTTCTATAGGTAGCACATACATGTTTTCACCAATTCATTCTCCAAATGAATTTGCAAGAATTGATTTGTTAAAGAAAACTACAAAGTGTATGTGTGAAATAATGGATAATTTTGGAAATTCCTAGTGTAAGCATCTAGGTAATTTTTTAATGATTTGGGCAAGTGATATCCTGCCTGGTCCTACTATCATAATTACAAGTACTGATGCAAGTAAAATTAAATCTAATTCCACTCCGCCTTTTCCTATGATGCTTGATGCACCTTTTACCATGAAAATTGCACCTAACATGACAATTGAAATTAATGATGCTGATAATCTACTGAAAATTCCAATTAGAATTAAAATTCCTGGAACTAATTCAGCTAATGCAATGGGAATTTGTAATTCCACTGGCAATCCCATATTTGGTAAATTCTCTGCAAATCCTGAACTGAATTTTGAGATTCCATGAAGAATAAAGATTACGCCAATTGTAGATCTTAAACCGATAAAGACAATATCGTTTAGAATTTTTTCTCTAATCTCTGCAGAAGCCATGAGTCTATCTTAAATTTTCATTATAATTATTTTGCCCATAAATTACACGTCAAATGTAGAAAGCCCTTTATTATGCGGCAAAATTATTTGAATTATGTCATATATGCCAGGAGCAACTGCTGTTGGAATAACTTTTGATGGTGGTATCGTTCTTGCTAGTGAGAAAAGGATCGCATTTGGAAACTTTTTGGTAAGTAAATCTACAAAGAAAACATTCTCTATTACTGACAAAGTCGGTGCAACATGTGCTGGCCTTGTGGCTGACATGCAAATCTTAACTTTACAAATTTCTGCTCTTGCTAAAATTAGAAAAATGGACCTTAAAAGAGATGTTCCTCCTAACACAGTTGCCAAAATGATGTCAAATATGATGTATGAAAGAAGATTCTATCCGTTGTTGACTCAGGTAATTGTTGGTGGTGTAGTTGACAAGCCAATAATGTACACTTTGGACCCCTTAGGTTCAGTACTACCTGATGATTATGCTGCAGTAGGAACTGGGGCTGAAATGGCATTAGGTGTATTGGATCCTCAATTCAAACCTAACATGAGTAGAGATGAAGCAGTTGATTTAGCTAAACGTGCAGTTCGTTCAGCAGCTCTTAGAGATTCTGCTAGTGGTGATGGATTAGATGTACTTGTAATCACAAAAGATGGTACTGAAGAATTTACAGAAAATATTAAATAAAAAAAATCCTTTATTTCAAAAATTATCTTAATCGTAAATTGTTTTTCCTGTTTCCCAGAATCTATCTGAGATATAGTGAATGTTTTCTACGATTTCTCCTTTTTCCATGCTTTCTAATTCTGAACTATCTACCATTGCTTTTCCAACTGCCAAAAATTTATGTTGAGATTCTTCTACAATACACACTAGATTATCTTTTTTAAATTCTGTAAATTCTTTAATTCCTGGTCTCATAAGATTTGCACCTTTACACATGAATTTCACTGCTCCCATGTCAACTGTAACTGCTGGAAATCTCTTTAACATTTCAATCTCTGTTAAAAATGGCAAATAATTATCATCAACTTTCAATATCTTTATTCCATCCCCTGTGATGATTTGTGCATCATCTAAAATCTGGTGAACTTTAACATTTTTAATTTTAGGAAATTCAATTCCCCATCTTTCTGAAACTGTTTTTAAAAGTGCTGTAGTTTCACTTTTTGAAATTAAATTAGATTTCAATCTCTAGCAATCTCTTGTCTGATGTCTAACAAGTCCCTAAGAATTGAACTAGCAGTTTCCATACCTCCTGCTCCTTTACCAATAATTGTTTGAGTGCCTGAATGTTCAGATGTAAAAGCAATGGCATTCAGTGTTCCATTTACACAGAGTGGGTCATCATTTGACACTTCCTTTGGTCCTACGATGAGTTCTTTGTTACAAGATGCAATTAGTTTAATTGCACAATTATTTTTAGCAGCTTTTTTGATATCTTCAACTGTAACTTTTCGTATGCCAGTACAGTTGATATCTGGAAGTGTTACTTTCATTCCCATGATCCAGTTTGCAAGAATAACTAATTTTGCTGCAGCATCTAGTCCATCTAAATCTAAAGACTCATCGGCTTCAACGTATCCTTTGTCTTTTGCATCTTTTAGTGCTTCTTCATAAGTTACTCCTGTACCCATATTTGTTAAAATATAATTTGTAGTTCCATTTAGTATTCCCGCAAATGATGTGATTCTTTCCCCGCTTAGGCTATTTTTTGCATAATCTAGAATTGGAGTTCCTCCACCTACAGTCCCGCTAAATTTAAGCATCACCTGGTTGTATGTTGCAAGTTCTAGCAGTGATGGAAATGCCAAAGCAAGTGGTCCTTTATTTACTGAAATTACATGCATGCCTTTTTTCATGGCTGTGGTGATGTGAGTCATTCCCGGCTCTGCATCTTTGTAGTTACTTGCTGTAGTTTCAATGAGAACATCTGCATCGACATTTTTTAACATGTCAATTCCGGACATTGAATTTTTGGTATCTGCATAATTTTTTACGGTTCCAAATTTTTTCTTTACATCAATGAGTTTGTTAAAATTTAATCCTGCTGGGTCTACTGCACTTCCTTTACTATCAAAGACTCCTACAACTCTTGGTTTTAATCCATATTTTGCATATAGATCCTCTGATCTTGAATCAAATAATTTCACTAAACTTTGACCGACAACTCCAAAACCACATAATATGATTCTCAAATTATTTCTTCTCTTCTTGTTTTGTTATTGTAGTTCATGATATTTCTCTTGATTTTATTATTCTTAATTGTGTTTTATTAATAATTTTTGAATATTCTTTCACAAATAACATGCCTTTCTTAATCTACGACTATTGAGTGTCTTCATCTTTTTCATGCTGTAATGAAATTGAATTAATACAATACCTTTGATTTGTTGGCTTTGGACCATCATCAAATACGTGGCCTAAATGTGCACCACATTTGTTACAATTGACTTCTGTACGAACCGTTCCATAAGCCGTATCTGAAACATATTCTATCTTTTCTTCTGAAATTGGTTGCCAAAAACTTGGCCATCCTGAACCTGAATCAAATTTTGAATCTGATGAAAAAAGCTCTTCTCCACAACATGTGCATTTGAATGAACCTTCTAGTTTGGTATTGTTGTATTTTCCAGAAAATGGAGGTTCTGTCCCATGATTAATACAAATTTCATACTGATCTGGAGTTAGCTTTTCTTTCCATTCTTCAGGATTTTTTGAAATTTTTTCTGGCATGGTGTTTTTAATTATTCTGGTGTTATAAGATTTTTCTATTTTCTTAATTTTTTTCTCTTTTCTTCTGTTCTTTTCTCAGATTCAAATCTCTCCAAATCATATTCTTTCATATCTACATACTTCATAATTTTACTTAGATTTGGATGCACTTTGTTAATTTCTTTGAACATTTGTTGTGCAACTCTTCTATAATCTACATGTCCTTGTGGTACTGTTCTTAATTCAATCAAATGACATGCTTCCCTTAGATTAAATTTCATAAAATATGGATAGTTGTATCCAAAGTTTACTACATACTGTCCTTGTTCTGGATATTTTGTTCTAATTTTGTCAAACACCTCTTTTGTTTTATTCATACAATCTTTGAAATCTTTTGAAATTCCTAAAACGTTAATTTCATTTGGCATGTTATATCCGTGATCCGTTGTTAGTAATTGCCTTTCAAGTGTGAGTGCTCTATGTCTGTGCAAGTCTCTAAACATTCCAAAATTATTGCATAAATCAAATGTGTAATAGATATTTTCAAAAGCTCTTGAAGGTCTATGACGTCTGTTTGTACGAATTTTTATGAATTCATTAATGATGTTGATTTTCTTTTCTTTTGACATTTTTCTTACTTGCTGCAAAATATCTTGGTATGATGTACTTGGAGATTGCTCATACATTATACTGGTGATAATTGTGTCTATGGATTTTTTTTCTGATTCATAATCTACTAGTTTTGTAATCGTTCCTTTCTTTGGTTTTGATTTAATTTCTTTAACTGTGATTGATTTTGATTTATTTTTTATGTCTCTAAGGTATTTTTGGAATGCATTGCCGTATTTGTCATCTGCTCGTCTCACAAATGATTTGATTGTGGTATCAAGCTCTTTTTTGATTTTTAAGGCTAAATCTTGCTCTTCTTTTAGTTCAGATGAGCCTAAAACTGTCAATAGATATTCAAATGCTCTTCCGTTTCCAGTAATTCCAACATTGGTTAAAGTTGATGCTGGTAATAACCCTCTAATAATATCAAGAGCTTTGGCTTTAGTAGATCCTCTGTAAATCATATTTGCAGATTTTATGTCTGATTCATTTTTTAATTTAGAAAACAGTTTTTCTTTTCCATCTTTTGAATCTTTAAAACTATATTTTTCTATTGGATACTTTTCTCTGATATAATTTATCATTGGTTCTATATTTTTTGAATAAATATCAAATGAAAAATTACAGCTCTCTTCGTACATATCTGCAAAACGAGATTTCATAATTTCAGGATCCCTGTAAAATCTGTATTTACCATTTTCTTTTTTATTCCATGCAACATATCTGGATGATTTTTCTAAATATGATAATCCAATTCGCCTATCTTCAATTTTTTTTACTGCAATGTTT
>CALFHG010000175.1 GCA_937875805.1 uncultured Nitrosopumilaceae archaeon | reverse complement strand
CTGTAATCCTTTGTAGCATCATCTAACTGTTGTAAAATTTCTTTAATGGCTTCTGGGAGAAGTTCTATTCTTCCAATTCCTTTTACTCTCATTTTACATCTATGGATTCTTGGATCATTCAATAATTTCTCTAATCTCATTTGAATTAATTCATAGAGATGTTCTAATTCATCATCTTCTCTTTCAAGATTTTCTGCTGAAAGGGCATACAGAGTGACAATTTTAATATCAAATTCTTCACACCAATCAAGAAGGTTTTCTACTGCATCGGCTCCTTTCCAATGGCCTTTTTTTGGAATTGATAGATGTCTTTTTGCCCATCTCCTATTACCATCTAAAATTACGGCAACATGATTTGGAATGTCTCCATTTTGAATTTCACTTTCTAATCTTTTACCATATATCTTATACAGACCTGATAACTGAAAAACTAAATCTTTAATTTTACTAATGTTTGATCACCATTTAATGATTCATACTTGATAGAAGATATCAGTGTTTTCAGAAATTATATTTATTGATTCATTTTAGAATGAATTCAGTCTGAAATCATTTCTTGATCTTTATGTTTTCTATATTTTTTAAAGAGAATCGTAGCTGAGATTAGCGTTGCTGCCAATCCGCCTAGCAGTGGTGGAATCAAAGTAAGAGAAGGCTCATCATTAATCATAATTTTAGTAAATTGCAATATTGTTGGGTAAAGTGCACCTAATACAATTATTCTCAAAATATCGCTGATTTGCCTTGGAATTCCACCTATCCAATTACTTAGTAATGTCCCTGCAAATATTGAACCCATACCAATCCATAAAATTGGTATTGCCCCTGACACAAATTGACCTACAATCATTTTATCAGTGATTATTGAAATGAATTGTGCATCGGCTTTAACCAATTCTGAATCTACAGTACTAACACCAGCTGGTACTGAAGAAAGGATTAGTAAAACTCCTGCAACCATTGTAAACATTCTGATAAAACCCATCGGCGTTGGCTTTGACCAACTTGACCATACTCTATCAATATCAAATGCTCTAATTAAAAACGCAGCACCCAAAATACTTACAAGTACTGCAAATATTTCTGCTGTGTAACCAAATACTGTTGCTACTCCTCCAATTAACAAAAGAATTCCTGGAACTCCTAAAAAGAATTTTGAATATTTTGAATCATATGCAAGCATTTTAAGATATTTTCCAAAAACTGCATAAGAATATTCTACACTTCTACTAACTTTCATTACTACCCGTTGTACAGATACTACTGGAAGCACATTTTGAATTACTGGTATGACGCTTTCATCGTCTTCACCGTCAGAAACAATAATTGCACCGTTTGCAGAAAATTTTTCTAAAACTTTTCTTGTTTCTAATAGAATTTTTTCATCTGCTTGAACTCCTCTGTTTTTATCTCCTGCAACAGTTACAACTTCTACTTGGTATCCTTTACTGATTAAATCTTCATATGTTTTAATTGCCGCAAAAATGGAATTTGAATCTGCATCTTCAGGATCTTCTAAAGCTAATCTCTGAGCTGCCTCAATACATGCATCTCTACCAATCACAGGTGTGGTAATGCCTGCTTTATCACCTACATCATTATCTCTGTCAACACAAATTACTAATAATTTGTTAGATGTTGATGCATTAACATCTTTTTCAATTCTTCCTGTTCGCTGAGACATTCAAATTTCTCTTACGGGATTGCTTTTTAATGATTTCTAACTACTACGAATAGTACAATTTGGTTTTGAGGCTAATTCGGTCTTGATTGTTCAGATATTTTAACAAATTCTTTAGATTCAGACTTTAACATGTTTATTTTTTCCAAAGTTTCATTCATTTCATCTTCTGTATTGCCATTTTCAATCATACTGGCTAAAACTTTGGTTTCTAAAATATAGGAATTAAATGATTTTAAAGCATCCATGTAACTAATGTAACTTGTTTGCCATTCTTCAGATGGTTTTGATGTCACAAATTCACTTATTTGTATAGTTACTTGCGATGATGTCACTTCAGTTACTAAAATATATTCTTGTGGAGATTTTTCCCCAGTTCTTAAATTTTTATATTCAATTTCAATTGATTCTTGTAAAACTTCATGGATATTTTTAACCCCATCTAGATAATTCTCATAATCTGACACAACAAAAGTTGTTTCAACATCTTGTGGGATATACAATACCAAAAAACTTGCACCAGTAATTGCAGCTAAAATTATGGCTGTTACAAATATTCCTTTTTTTGATGCCATTTTGTAATTTTACTAATGAGGAGTTTATAATTGCTAATAATCGATGAAATTCTAATTTTTTAAATAAATATTGGGAAAAATATGGTTTTTTAATAAGTCATTAAGATTTTTTTTAAAATAATGGCATTTTTTTGTAAATATTCATAAAATTATTTTTTTGATGCCTAAAAAAATTTACGTACATCTAGTCTATAGTGAAATAATTTTCACAGCCTCTGCCTAAATACCACAAAGTTTGATCAATTTCATAATGGTTCAAGCATATTGCGTAAAATGCAGAGCAAAAAGGGATATCAAAGATCCCAAAGAAACAACTCTAAAGAATGGACGTCCTGCCGTAAAAGGTACATGTCCAACATGTGGTACTAACGTATTCCGTATTGGTGCAATGCCAAAAGAATAAGATTACACAAGGTACACACGATTTCTCTTTTTCAAAACCAATATAGGGTAAACCCTTCACCATTTTTTAGTGACTAAATCCGACTACGTAAATCTACTTGATCGTATTAAGGATAAACTAGGTGATACTGACAAAGAATCTCAAACTAGATTTGAACTTCCAATTGTGGATGTAATGTGGGAAGGACAAAAGACTTTTTTGAGAAATTTTTCAGAATTTCCAAAGATTTTACGTAGAGATCCTCAAAAAGTTTTACAATATCTTTCAAAAGAATTTGCAGTTCCAGCAGAAATGCAAGGAGATAAGGCAATGTTTGTTGGTAGAAGAGCCCCTGATGATTTTACAAGATTATTTCAAATTTATGTAAAAGATTATCTTGAATGTACAACCTGTAAAAGCCCTGATACAAAAATCCTTAAAGAAAATAGAATATCATTTTTAATTTGTGAAGCTTGTGGTGCAAAATCTACTTTGAAAGGCAAATATGCGTAATGCAATTCTCGATTCGAACTAATAACTATCAAAATCAATCAATGCTAAACATTTGTGATGCTAATATACTGGGGAAAAAAATTATTCAAAATGAATTAACTGTACATATTAGCGAAAATTATTATGGAGATAGATTTGTTGAACAAGATGAAGCCGAATCTTTATTGAAAAATTCATCAATAATAAACATGGCAGGAAAAGAAACTATTTCTTTAGCTTTGAAATTAGGAATTGGTTCTAAAAATGCTGTAAAGCTGATTTCTGATGTTCCATTTTTAATTATATTTCAAGCGTAAAGTTGTTTGATTTGATTTTTACTTTACGAATTTTTTTGGTTTCTAGCAGAAACCAATTTTATCTAGTAGGTGTATCTTTTTTTAAATGACTGATATAATTAGCAAAAAACTAGAATCTAAACTAGATAATAAGCTAAAGTCAAAACAAAAACGATCACCTCTAGAAGATGGATTCAAAAAAGGAAAAGTAGTAAATGAAGTTTTAGATAAACCAACTGTTATGACTCTTTACAAAATGATCACTGATCATGTTATTGCATATGTCAATGGTACAGTAAGCGCTGGAAAGGAGTCTGTTCTTTTTTGGGGGGTTGATGATGACGGTGCTAGTGTTGCATTAAAAATTTATTTGGTGAGCACTGCAAATTTTAAAAAACGTGAACCCTATATCCTTGGAGATCCTCGATTCTCTCATCTCAAAAAAGGAACAAAAAATCTTGTTTATCTATGGGCAAAAAAAGAGCATCGAAATCTAACTCAATGTTATCGGGCTGGAATCCCAGTTCCTAGACCATATTATGTCACAAATAATGTTCTTGCTATGGAATTCATAGGTGATGGTGGTGCACCTGCAAAGCAATTACTAACTTCAGAAGTTGATGCGAATGATTATGCACAGGCTATTTCTATCCTTGGGGATCTTTACAAAAAGGCAAAACTGGTTCATGGTGATTTTTCAGAATATAATATCTTTAAAACAGAAAAAGGTTTGGTTGTTTTTGATCTTGGTTCTGGGGTAGATCTTAGACATCCAAATGCTCATGAATTTCTTAAACGTGATATTAATAACATTGGAAGATTCTTCAATAAACGAGGAATTCTTGTTGAAGATTCAGATAAAATATTTGAGGATATTGTAAAATGAGCTTTGAAAAATTAATTCGTATTCCAAATGATCGAGTTGGGGTTTTAATTGGATGGTGAGAAAAAAGATGTTTCTATAGATATTGATGGTGACAATGGTGAAGTTTTCATAAGAACTCAGGGAGATGTTGAGAAAATTCAACCATTCAAAGCTATGGAAATTATCACCGCAATTGGCAGAGGTTTTTCTCCTGAAAACGCAATGACTTTACTAGAAGGTGAAAATGCATTGCATGTGATAGATCTTAGAGAGTTTGCAGGAAAATCTAGTGCAAATGTTGAAAGGATAAAAGGGAGGATCATTGGAGAGGGTGGTAGAGCAAGACGAAATATGGAAAATCTTAGTGGTACTCATATCTCAGTTTATGGAAGAACTGTTTCAATTATTGGCGATTCCAGTAAATTACGTGTAGCCGTTGATGCAATATCTGCTATTTCAAGTGGAAGTATGCATGGCGCTGTTTATACAAAGTTAGAAGCTGTTAACAGAAAAGAAAAAATAGAAAGAATGCAATTATGGGAAGATCAAGATGTCTTCTATTAAAGAACAATTTAATCAAATTTCCCCAAGTGAATTCTTTTACAGTAATCGTGATTTAGCTGGATTTAGTAATCCTACAAGATCGCTATATACTGCTGTAAGGGAATTTGTTGAAAACGCATTAGATGCATGTGACCAAAAAGGGATTCTTCCAGATGTTCATTTGATTATCAAAGCAGTTGATCCTGATAAGCCAGATCCTAAACCGTACATATTGACTGTAAAGGATAATGGTCCTGGAATAGACGCAGAACATATTCCACTTGCTTTTGGAACTGTACTTTATGGTTCTAAATTTGGACTCAAACAAGCTAGAGGCATGTTTGGACTTGGAGCAACTATGGCAATTCTTTATGGGCAAATTACTACTAACAAACCAGTTACAGTCAAAAGTTCTGTAGATGGTGTTACACAAGATGTATTTGAATTATTACTTGATATTCAAAAAAATAAACCTGTAATAGTAAAACATACAACAAAAGAAGTTTCAAAAAAAGGACTTTCTGTGAGTATTTGTTTAGAAGGCGACTATTCAAAAGCAGGAACTAAAATTAGAGATTACGTTTATGAAACTTCATTAATTACTCCATACGCTTCAATAACTTTTGATGATCCAAAGGGACAAAAATTCAGTCATCCTAGATTTGTAAAAGAAATTCCTCCACCTCCAACTATTATTCGACCACATCCCCATGGAATTGATGTAGAAAGAATTAGAAGAATGATTGTTGAATCTCAATTTGAAATTCCTACAATTGATGATGCAATGATAGAAAAAGTTAGAAAAGATTTAGGATTATCTGTGAAAAATCTTAGCTTTACTGCAATTATGGATAAAGCAAAGAAAAAATGGAAAACACTTTCACGTCAAGTTAGAGTGGTAATATCTTTAATGTCATTTTTAAAAATGGATTTTGAAAAATTAAACAAAATTAGAATTGAAGACATTGACATGATAAACAAAAAATTACATTATTGGGATTTTGGTGATTCACAATCAAAATCTGTAGATATGGATCCTGAAAGTCAATATTACAAACAACTAACTAATACTGTTCAAGGTGAACCCCTTACAACATTTCTGACAAAACGCTTTCAAAGGATAGGGCCTACAACTGCTGTTAAATTTGCAGAATATGCTGGGTTCAAGCCTGAAAAACGAATGGGTACTTTGTCAAACCAAGAATTAGTAAATCTTAGTGACGCACTTCAAAAATTTGAAGATTTCATGGCTCCTGATTCTACTTGTTTAGCACCTCTAGGTGCAGATCCATTGGAAAAAGGAATTAAAAAATTCTTTAATCCTGATTTTTCTGCTGTTGTACAACGTCCAGCATCAGCATATTCTGGATTTCCATTTATTGTTGAGATGGGCATTGCTTATGGTGGTGATATAAAATCAGGAGGACCACATGTTTATCGATATGCCAATAGAATTCCATTATTATATGATGAAGGCAGCGATGTAGTTCTCAAAGTTGTTAATGAAACTGATTGGGGCAGATACAAAATAAAAGGAGAACCTCCATTCATTATCGTTTCTCACATTTGTTCTACTAGAATTCCGTATAAGACTGCTGGAAAAGAAAATGTAGCAGATAGACCTGAAATTGAGCGAGAATTAAGATTGGCTTTACAACTATTGTCTAGAAAATTAGCAGCATACATGTCTAAACGAGGTCAAGCTGATATGGCAAAAAAGAGAGCAAATCTTTATGCAAAATATATTCCAATGATAGCAGAATTTTGTACAGAACTTGCTGCAAAAAAGAAAGAACCTAATTACAAGAAAATTCTAGAAGAAAATGCAATTGAATCTAAACAAACAGTAAAGGAGGAAAATGAAATTGGCAACAACTAAGAAAGAACAAACTAAGATTAAAGAACGAAGCAAAAAAGCTGATGAAAAACAAAAGAATATTCTTGAGATGCTTAAAAGTCATGGTGTAAAAATATATGATGACTTAGATAATGGCCAGTTTCCAAAATTCTCTATTCCTAGTAGATCTGTAAGTAACATTGTTTATGATAAAAAACTTCGACAGTACATTTTAGGAAGTAATGCTGCAGTAAGAAGCTCAAGAAATTCTGCACAACTAAGATCTTTTACACAATTGATGTGGTTGGCATTTTTTGCAAATAGATTAACTCAAGAAAGAAAATCATCTACTTTGAGAGATATTTATTATTCATCACAGGCTTTCGCTATTGAATTTGAAGACCAATCTGAATCTGATAATATTATAGTCGATTTAGAGGCTGTAACTTCTAAACCTAGAGAAGATTTCCACATATTTCCTGAAGAGAGAAGTTCAATTTTTGGAGATTTGACTATTGAATATACTATTCCTGGATATGAGGGAAAAAAAATGAATCTGTCAAATCACCCTGATGGATATTCCATCGGTCCTAGTTTAACAACTGCTGAATTAGTTGATACTAGTGCAGAAATTGTTATTGCTATTGAAAAAGGTGGTCTTTTTACAAGATTTGTTGAGGAACAAGTTGACAAAAAATTCAAATCCATTATTATCAATACTGGTGGACAAGCACCGCGTTCAACTAGAACATTATTGAAAAGACTACATGAAGAAATGAATTTGCCTGTAATTGTTTTAACTGATGGAGATGTGTATGGGGAACATATTGCAATGGTTATCAAATCCGGCTCTGCCAATGCTGCTCATCTTAGAGACCTAACAGTCCCTGATGCGAAATGGGTCGGTGTATGGGCTACTGATATTGAAAAATACAAGTTACCAACAATCCCGATGACTGAATCTGATATCAAGAGATGTTATGATTTACAAAAAGATCCTCGATATCAAGATGGAGTATGGAAAAAAGAGCTTGATGTATTTTTAAGATTAAAAAGAAAAGCAGAACTCGAGGCTTTCTCAAAATATGGGTTAACAAACATTACAGACAAATATTTGCCACAAAAATTAGAATTAGCAAAAAGTCTTTAATTATTTTATTCTTAGTGTTAGTACACCATTTCTATATTTGAAATCAAATATTTGCATTTCTTTGACTCCTTCTATTGGGATTTCTTTTGAAAATCCTGATGTTCCACGTATGTATAAAATTCCATCAACTAATCTTACTGCAATTTTATCTTCAGGACCTGGAACTTCTGCAACAAAAACAAACTCTTCTTCCCCTTTGATCAAATCATATACCCAATTCTTTATTTCTTGTTCTCTTGACTGAGTATATGCTGGTTTTTGGTCTTTTGCCATTTTCTTTAGGACCTTCACCCAGTAAAACATTGTAAGAGTAGCTGCACCAATTAGAATAAAACTTGTAAATCCTGAATCTGCTCTTTGTGTCATTATATAGATGATCCCTAAAAACAAAATAACAATTATGGGAATTACAAAATTCAATGATTGTTCATTTGAATACGCTCCCTTGTAACTTGACAAACAGTGAAAATTAATGTCTGCCAAATATAAAGTATCTTTGGTTTTTATTAGCATCTTTAAAATTTTTATCAATT
>CALFHG010000174.1 GCA_937875805.1 uncultured Nitrosopumilaceae archaeon | reverse complement strand
GATTACCTAGAATCTCAGAGGTTACAATTCCATGTTGATTTTCAACAGGATCTTTATAAACACTAATCACCAAAACTGTTTGTGACAAAACCTTTGAAGAATAATGTATCAAAGATTTACTGTGAAAAATGTGATCTAGTTTTAAATTCTCGTGAAAAATTTGAAAAGCATCTTGAAGGACACAATTCTAGTTTTGTATGTGAGGTATGCCCCATTGACACTGTTATTGCAAAATTTGTAAATTTATTCAAGAGAAAATCTTCTCGTAATTTGGAATAAGTTTTTTTAACCAATACTTTCTGTTTTGTATTATGAACAAATTAGGCGTAATTTTGGCCGTCATTATTATTACAATTATAGCTTGGGTTACTGCTTCATTATCTGCATCGCCTTCTGAAACTGTTAATCTGGATATGGGTAGAACACATGGAACTATTTCAACTGCTATGGGTTCTCCAATTTTAGGTGACCCTTCAGCACCAATTACTATTGTTGAATTCGGTGATTACCAATGCCATCAATGCTATAATTGGTTTCATAACACAAAACCTGCAATATTTCAAGAGTACATTGAAACTGGAAAAGTAAATTTAGTGTTTGTAGATTTGGCATTTTTGGGACGTGATTCTCCAAAAGCAGCTCAAGCAACTTACTGTGCAGAAGACCAAGAAATGTATTGGGAATATCATGACACTCTTTACACTTCTCAAGAATCTAAAATTGATAGTGGATGGGCAAATACTGAGCGATTAAAAGCATTTGCGTTTAATATGGAATTGGATATGGAATTGTTTGATAGTTGTCTTGATTCTGGAAAATATTCTAAACGTGTACAGTATAACAGTCAACAAGCAAGAGATCATGGCGTAAGAGGAACTCCTGGATTCTTTATAGTTGGACCAGACGGACAAGAACAACTTGGCGGTGCGCAACCATTTTCAGTGTTCAAACAAATATTGGACACAATGATTTAGATGATATTTGCAATTAAAACTGTATATTCAAATTCAAAATATCTTTTCTTATCTGTTGTAATTTTCTCAACCATGTTAGTTGGATTGTTAATTTTATCTGAATATATTTTCTTAGAGCCATATGTTGTTAGTCATATTCCCTCTGGAACTGAATTTGGGTTTGTTCTCATTGTTACAATATCTGCATTATCTGCTCTAGTATTGCCGATGAACATATTTCGTATCAACATCCTTAAAAAATCTAAACAAAAAATGGGTGGGGGCATTTTTGGTTCAATAATTGGAGCTGCAGCAGGTGCATGTAGTTGTGGCCCCATAGGATTTGCTGTGATCTCAACATTTGGCTCAGTTGGAGCTACGGCAACAGCGTTTCTAACCAATTATGAAATTCCAATTAGAATAATTGCTATTGGAATATTGGCAATCACATACTTTACAACTGTAAAATCACTCAAAACTGAATGCAAGTTTGATCCAAACTCATAATGCATTAGACATTACCAATTAGACAAACTTTTGAAACCTTGAGATGTATCTTTTAGTCAATTCAAGCATATGATATCCTCATTCTATTACTAGATTTTTACTCCACTTAGGTATTTTCTTTGATATTCAAGACGTTTACACAGAATAATTATATCTATGACCATGACACACTGCAAACTTCTTACAATTTATTTATCGTTCTTTTATTGATACTATCATGGCTCTTCTCACCTCTGATGACATTAAAAAATTAGATATTGCATGTACTGCGTTATCTGCTGAAAATATGGTAAGACATGTTGGCGTGATTAATACACTTGGAAGATTAGTTGCAGGTGGGTTCAAAAAAGGAATTGCTCCGTTACTAGGAAATGAAAAAATGGCCATGACCTACATGCAGATGCAATTGGATTATAAAATGAGACAGGAATTAGATGATATACTAGGGCCAATTGATTACATTGCATCAAGGAGAACAAAACAGTTAATCATTAGTGTGCCTATTGGAGAAAATCTTGTACTTATTTCAGCAGAACCACATGCAGATGACAAACAAATTATTAAAAAAGCTGAAGAATTATTTGACGACATTACCATATCGACTGTTTAAATTTCAGAACATGCACAAAAGAATTAACAGGATTTGATATTTTTTGGGACTCCATCTATTTAGAAAATCATCAAAAAAACCAGGAGACTCGCCTGGAACTATTGTGTATGTTGGAGATGCAACAAATGAAAAAATACATTTTGAACTAATCACTTATGATAATACTACATTTTCTGAAGACAAAATTTCCATTAATGACATTTCTAATGTTGAAGAAAAATTAGGTGTAAAATGGTTAAACATTACTGGAATCCACGAACCTGAATTAATACAAAAAATAGGTACGCAATTTGACATACATAAATTAATTTTAGAAGATATTGCAAATACTACACGACATGCAAAAATTGAAGAGTATTCTGAATCTCTTTACATCATATTGAAAATGTTCTATGTAGATTCCAACAGTGAAATTAGAATGGAGCATATCAATTTAATTTTAAAAAAGAATATGGTACTTTCTTTTCAGGAATCAAAGGGAGATGTTTTTGAACCTGTTAGAAAACGAATACGAGATAGAAGAAAGAAAATTTATGAAAGTGATTCCGATTATTTGTTTTATGC
>CALFHG010000173.1 GCA_937875805.1 uncultured Nitrosopumilaceae archaeon | reverse complement strand
TTTCCAGTAATTTCTGATGGTGAATTCAAAGCTGTTAAAATGATTACTAGTGAAGGATTGTCTTGTGAAATTGTAGGATTAACCAGAACTATAAAAAAAGATATTGATGCCGCAATTGATGCTGGTTTAAACTCTATTCACACATTCATTGCAACTTCTGATATTCACTTGGAGTATAAACTCAAAATGACTAGAGACCAAGCACTTGAAAAAGCAATTGAAGCAGTAGAATATGGAAAATCTCGTGGATTACAAGTTGAATTCTCAGCTGAGGATGCTACAAGAACTGACAGAGAATTTTTGAAAAAAGTATTTGGTGATGTTGCAAAAGCAGGAGCTGATAGAGTTAACATTCCTGATACTGTAGGATATTCTACTCCTGAATATATGGCAGAATTAACTCGTGATACTGTAGAGGCAACAAAACTTCCAGTTAGTGTTCACTGTCATAATGATTTTGGATTGGCAGTTGCAAATTCTCTATCTGGAATTCATGCAGGAGCATCATGTGCACATGTTACAATTAATGGAATTGGAGAGCGTGCAGGAAATGCCTCATTAGAAGAACTTTCCATGGCATTACAATGTCTACCACATCAGCAAAAATATGAAACTAGTATCAAATCTCAATTAATCTATGATACTTCACGGTACATTTCAAAAACTATGGGCATTAAAGTTCAACCAAACAAGGCTATAGTTGGGGATAATGCATTTGGACACGAGTCAGGAATTCACACTCATGGTGTATTGAGTAATCCACTAACATACGAGCCAATCAGTCCTGAATTAGTTGGAAGAAAGACACGACTTCATATTGGAAAACATGCAGGAATTCATGGAATGAATGCAATGCTTGAAGAATTTGGAGTTAAAACTACAGAAGAGCAATCACAACAAATTCTTGATAAAATCAAAGTGTTAGGTGACCAAGGAAAACAAATCACAGATGTAGAGTTGTTATCTATTGCAAGTGATGTGTTGGGAGAAAAAGGAATCAAAAGAATTGTTCAATTAACTGGATTTTCAGTATCTACAGGAATTGGAACAATGCCTTATGCATTTGTAAAATTAAACATTGATGGAAAAGAGTTTATCGGAACTGATCACGGTGTTGGTCCAGTTGATGCAGCACTAAATGCAATTCAAAAGATTACAGGAAAGATTTCAGAATTAAGAATCAAAGACTATGGTTTGGCATCAATCAGTGGCGGCTCCACTGCTCTTTGTGAAGTGACAATTAGTGTAGAGGATGCTCAAGGCAATAGAGTTTCATCAAAAGCAGTCGGTGAGGATATTGTAACTACCAGTGTTCAAGCAGTAATTGATGGAATTAACAGAATTATGCTCAAAAAGATGCTTAAAGAAAAACAGGTCAACTAAATCCTAAAATCTCCCTTGCTTTGATGTGTAATTATGTATAAAATATCATTAATCACTGGTGATGGTATAGGTCCTGAGTTATCAGAATCTGCCCTTTCTGTATTAAATACAATTCATGATAGATTGGATTTGAAATTTGATATTACAAAATTATCTGCCGGTGACAAGGCATTATCTGAAACTGGAAAGGCGCTTCCTGATGAAACAGTTAGTGTGATAAAAAATTCTGATGTATGTTTGAAAGCACCTGTTGGTGAGAGTGCAGCTGATGTTATTGTGGTGTTGAGAAGAATGCTTGATTTGTATGCCAACATTAGACCTGCAAAATCATATCCACACATGCCTGCATTGCGTGATGATATTGACATGGTAATAGTTCGAGAAAATACTGAAGATCTCTACACAGGACAAGAGTTCAGTGTTGGTGATTCTGCAGTAGCATTGAGAATAATTTCTAAAAAAGCATCTACACGCATTGCAAAATATGCGTTTGAAACTGCAAAGCAGCGTGATTCTATGAGAAAAGTAACATGTGTTCACAAATCAAATGTTATGAGATTAACTGATGGATTGTTTGCAAAATCCTGCGCTGAAGTAGCAAAAGACTATCCTGATGTAATCTTTGAGGAGATGTATGTTGATGCATGTGCAATGAATCTAATTCGTCAACCCGAACAGTTTGATGTGATAGTAACTACCAATCTATTTGGTGATATCTTATCTGATGAATCCTCTCAAGTAGTTGGAGGTTTAGGAATGGCACCAGCTGCTAACATTGGAGATAACTTTGCACTCTTTGAGCCCGTTCATGGTGCAGCATTTGATATTGCAGGACAAAACATTGCAAACCCTTCCTCCTTCTTGTTATCTATCAAAATGATGCTTGACTGGTTAGGAAACAAACACAATGATAAAAAGTGCATTGAAGTTGGAGCAAAATTGGAATCTACTATTTTTAATTTGGTAAAAACTGGTGTAAAGACTAAAGATATTGGTGGCGATATGGGCACTGTAGAATTTACAAAACAAATTACAGATAATCTGTAAAAATAGTAGCCCCCTCCTTTATGCGTAAATTTGTGACAGTGACTAGAAATTATACTGAGTTTAGAATTTGTTTCCAATCCATCTAGAGTTTATTTAATTTCAATCACAAGATTTAACCTCAATAATGTCATGACAATAGTCACATGTTATTCAAAGATAGAGTATGCTGTATTTGTGATGAGCATAAGGAATTTCTTTCACGTCCCAATGGAGGACAAAAACTATACTGTATGCAATGTAAAGCAAAAATTACTAAAGAACATGGTCAGGGATATTGGAAACCATGTTCATTTGTGGAATTCCTAGAGTCATCATGTAAATCAAGGGATAAAAAAAATGGATAGACCTCCTAATATGCTAACAGGTTTGAAGGAA
>CALFHG010000172.1 GCA_937875805.1 uncultured Nitrosopumilaceae archaeon | reverse complement strand
CTATCCCACTGATCTGCTTTATTATTTAATATCGCCTATAGTTACTGAAGACAGAGTTTGGATATTCATACACAATATCCTATTGTCGTGTTACATGCCAATGCATCCCCGCTTGGCATTGTAAAGGATACCCCGTAGAAAACTCTTGTCTTCTTTTTTTACTTTGGTGGAATTATCTATTTCCTAATTTTATGAAAATTTGTCAGTAAAGACTACTTTATCCAATGAGAGTTGCCCTCCTCTTGGCATTGCAGGTTGTGTTTGCTTTCCAACTGCAATTAGCATAGAAATTATATGATTCTCTGGAAGTTTGATAATCTCTGCTACTTTATCACTATCAAAGCCTATCATTGGGTTTGAATCATATCCCATTGCTTTTGCTGCAAGCATTATGGTTTGAGCTGCAATTCCACAAGAACGCATTGCCTCATCTCTTTGCAATTGCTCTTTTCCTTCGTAAAATGGTCCCATTGCTGGTACCAAAAATTTTTGAGCTTCTTTTGGTGCATTTATCCAGTATTGAGCAGGATTATCTTTCCATGATTTCAAATCGGCACAAATTACTAAAAGTAAAGATGCATCTGTCACTTGAGCTTGGTCCCATGCTGCTGCACGGATTTGTTTTCTAACTTCAGAATCTTTTACAACCACAAATCTCCAATTTTGTATGTTAAATGAAGTTGGTGACAACACAGCTAGAGATAACAACTGATTTACTTCTTCATCTGTAAGTTTATGATTTACATCATAATGCTTTACAGCACGACGTTCCTTAATCGCATCAAATGTATCCATCAATTTAATGACTCTCAGACAGTATTTATTTTTTGTAAAGAAATCACCTGTTGAATTATTTATTTTTGTTTCATGTTTTGAGAATAACCACAAATACTGCGCAATGCTTTTAACAAATGTTTCAAAAAATTAGACATTATGGGAACAATTAGCACATTATTCTTATTTTCTGTACTAGTTTTAGGCATGGCTGCTTATCCTGGTTCTAATTTTATTTTAACCGATGACACTTTTCCTAACACTTCATTTCTAATTGCATTTGCAGATTCTGAAAACGAGACTGAAAACGAGACTGAAGATGAAATTGAAATTGAAGTAGAAATAGAAGACGGATTTGCAAAAATCAAAGTTGAGATAAATAATGAGGAATCAGAATTTGAAATTGAATGGGTAGATAAACAAACAACCATTGATGAAATTATTGCTTTCACTGGTTTAGCCGAAGATCAAGTCTCTGATGTAATAACTTTTGAAATAGAATCAGAAGATGATGACGACAAAAATGAATCTAAACAATCCAAAGCACAAGAAAAACGAGATGAGAAACAATCCAAAGCACAAGAAAAACGAGATGAGAAACAATCCAAAGCACAAGAAA
>CALFHG010000171.1 GCA_937875805.1 uncultured Nitrosopumilaceae archaeon | reverse complement strand
TTTTTAAAATCAACCATTGCTGATTTTTCTATCAAATCTCCTCCGGTTGTTGATTTGATTACTGGATCTACAACTATTGGAATTTTTAATTTTTTTAATTGCTGATACAAAGTTTTAATTATTTCAGAATTATACACCATCCCAATTTTTATTCCATCAATTTTAAAATCAGATAATACTGATTCTAGTTGATTTTTCAGAATTTTTTTTGATACTGGTTCAGTCATTCCAAAACTTGTTGTATTTTGACCTGTAATTGCTGTGATTACTGTTAATGCATGTGCACTAAATTCTGAAAATACTTTAACATCACTTTGAATTCCTGCCCCAGATGAAGGATCAGATCCTCCAATAGAAAGTAAATTCATTACGTTTTCTTGACTCCTAGTACTAATCTGCTTTTCCTTTTTTGATTTTATAATATCTCTTTTATATTTGAAATATGCCTTTTAGATTGATGACAAAAATACCGATGGTTGATGACACTGTCCCTGAAATTTTACAGTGTACTACTTGCTTACTGCCAATGCAATATCAAACCATTAAAGATGGTAAATTTTTGTGGCAATGTTTCAAATGTTCAAAGCAATATCTTATTTCTAAAAATATGGGTGATGATATTGAAGAGAGTTGGAGTCCTCCACGATAATGAGTTCTTCTGAAATAGATTTACTTAAATCTGAAAATCTAAAACTTCGAAATTATATTTCTTTAATTAATGCTGAAATTGAATTGTCTCAACGTCTCAATGAAATTAAACAAAATTTTTCAAATTCACCTGATTCTGAGCACATCACTAAGCCTATTTCAGATAGAATTTCTAAAATAATGTATGAAAAATCTGTTTTTGAAAATGAATTGAAATTAATTTAAATAATTATGATGATGTTTGAGTGACACACTCAAAAGAACAAAACTCATCTTTCATACTGAAAAATTCTCTACTACAATGTCTGCATTCTCGACTTGTTCTCATGTAATCTGTATCACATTTATCGTATAAAAGATCGATTACATTTCCTAATATAGTGCTAAAAAATATTTTTGCGATCAGTGTTTTTTATGTTTTTCACTATTGTTTAAATCAGGCAAAAACATAGATTACATTATGGCTACTCAAATGACTTCGGCTCGGCGTGGTGTTGCAACTGATGAAATGAAACAAGTTGCAAAAGACGAGGACGTATCA
>CALFHG010000170.1 GCA_937875805.1 uncultured Nitrosopumilaceae archaeon | reverse complement strand
CAATAATTGTTAGTGTATTTTGTGATACAATGTAGACATATTTTGAATCATTTTTAAGATAATCTGGTTCATCTACATTTTGTACTTGTACATTTGTAGTTGAATACTCTGTTCCTCCTGATTCTATCTTAGATGTTGTTTGTACTGATTCTGGTGACATAACTGCAGAGTCTTCTGCAAACATGACTCCATCTGATGCCATATTTCTAAGAATTCTAGTATCGTAAAAATTCCCTCCAAACAATGTAGATGTATCAATAATATTTTTCAACTCCTCTTGGGATGATATTTTTTTAATTTCATTTGTTCCTTCAAAAAATTCTGATACTGATTTATCAATATAGATTATTTCTGGTGATGTTTGTACAATTTGGGATTCTTGATCAAATGTAATTCCGTACATTATCCCTGCTGTAACTATTACCGAAATGGCGATTACAATTGGTATTGTTATTTTTGAATTCATTTTTTTCTCCTCACTTTGTCAGATATTTTTAAAACTATCATTTAGTGATTACTATTACTTTATAGTTTGAAATAAAAGGTTTAGTGAAATTCAAATTTCATCAAACAATTTACATATACTAGAATCAGGTAATCAACTCTATTGACTGATGAATTACCAGATGATGAATTGATTGAAAATATCAAAATTATTGCAACTGATGATGAAAAAATAAAGTCTTTTGGTGAGATATTTACTAGTGATTCTAGCCGTAAAATCCTTCAATTATTATTTAATGAAGAATTATCTGCTACTCAGATTGCTCAAAAAAGTGATGTGTCCCTTCAATTAGTCAAATACCATCTAAACAAACTACAAGATCTTGGTGTGGTAAAAATCTCCAAGATTGAAAAAAACTCCAAATCTCAAGACATGAAAATTTACACTGCATCAAAATTTAGTCTTGTTATAGTTCCACCTAAACTATCAGAAAAAACTAAAGAAAGCAAGCTACTGGTTCGCTCGTTTAGACATATCTACAAAGTTGCAGGATTGGGAATTGCAACTGGTCTTTCAGGATTATTTTCATTATCTCAATTCCAAAACAAATCTATCTCTATGGATAATACTGCTTTTTCCCCTATTGAGGAATCTGCCAAAACCATACAATTAATTCCGAGTGAAGAATCCATACGTTCACTTCCTGCATCTACACCTATGGTTGCAGAATCTAAATCTCAGGATATCACACAACACAGTTTAGATGTTGCAGAAACTATGGTGGATTCTGAAATATTTACAAGTTCAGATTTGTTTTTACCTTTTGTAATGATTACTCTGTTTTTAGGTGGAATTACTGTATATTATTTATGGAAATTAAGAAAATCTAATTAATTTAATGTTATTTCAATTGCAACTCTTTTTTCTTTAGATCTTTCTTCTCCAGGATATTTTAGAATAGAAATTTTTTCATTTAGTTCTTGGTCTGTCACTAATTTTGCATTTCCTGTAAAGATAATTTCATTATGCAGTATTTTGACTAGTGGGTTTGCCAATGCGTTTTGAAACCAGTCTCCATCTGGTCTGTGTCTTGAAAAGTAAATTTTTCCATTATGATTAACTGCACGGAGCATCACTTTGTGTTCTTGACCTGTTTTTCTTCCCTTTGTGATGAGAATTGGACGAAACAAATTTTCTTTAATTTCCATGCGTGATTTTTTTGTAGTCAAGTAATTTAACCCCATTGATAGAAATTTCTGATATTCGGTGTGATAAGCAAATCTGTTGATTCATTGACATGTCCATAAAACTTGAAGGCATGCCTGCCAATCTGGCTACTGCTGATACATTTACTGGAAAAAAAGTTATTGATAGAGAAGGAATCGAATATGGTAAAGTCAAACATATTCACATTAACCAAGATACACTAGCTGTAAACGGTGTGACTATCCATCAAGGATTCCGTAGAGATTATTTTCTATCTGAGGATTATATTGACAAGTTTTCTGAGGAAACATTGCTTCTTAGCAGACCTCCTGTGAGAACTGGAATTCCAGTAACTGATATTGATAGACACAAAATTGGTAAAGTAAAACGATTGCATAAAAATTCAGAAACAAACGAATTGGAATCAATTGAAGTTACTGATGGTTTAATGCATTCTAAAATCCTATCCAAATCTGATATTTGGGGTGTGGGGGAAAAAGTCATTTTAAGAATGACTAAAGAAGAATTCAAAAAACTTGAATAATTTCTTTTAATTTTCTTTTTTCAAAATAACATTTTTTGATTAATCTGATTTTTTAGAACAGACATCACATACTGGAATTCCTTCTTGAATTGTTACTTCCACATTTGATGAGTGGCATTTTTGACATAATCCTTTCATATCTTTAATTCGTTAATTTGGTCTTTAAGTTTTTTATGAGGATCGGCTAAACTAATCCTTAGCAATTTATAATTGATAATTGCGATCAATGTGTTGTATTCACTAGAGATAAAATCTCTCACCAAATCATTTGGTGACACAATTGCAGTAAATGATATCTCATTTACTGTAGAACAGGGTGAAATCTTTGGATTCTTGGGACCAAACGGTGCTGGTAAAAGTACTACTATGATGATTCTAACAACTTTGCTAAAACCAACATCTGGAGTAGCTCTAATTTCAGGATTTAATGTCTCTACAAATCCTAAAAAAGTTAGAGAAAATATTGGCTATGTTCAACAAGAATCAACTGTTGATGAATATCTTACAGGACGAGAAAATCTTTTGTTGCAAGCAAAACTAAATCATATTCCAAAAAATGAAATCAATAAAAGAATTGATGATATTTTGGATTTAATTGAACTTGTTGATAAACAAGATCAGGCTGTTGTCACATATTCTGGCGGTATGAGAAAAAGATTAGATATTGCGGGGGGATTACTACATAGACCAAAAGTATTGTTTCTTGATGAGCCTACAGTTGGATTAGATATCCAAACTCGTAGAAAAATTTGGGAATATATTAAGAAAATTCACATTGAATTTGATATGACTATTTTTGTTTCTACACATTACATGGAGGAGGCAGACCAATTATGTGATAGAGTGGGAATTATTGACGGGGGGAGAATCCAAGTAATTGATTCTCCTGAAAACATGAAAAATGCAATGGGCAATGAGGTAATTTCAATTATAGTTGATAATGATAAAAATCAAAAATCATTTGTTTCTGAGATTAGAAAAATTGAATTTGTTAAGAAAATTAACGAAGATGGTTCTAAACTTACTTTATTTGCATCTAATGGCACTGAAGTAATTCCAAAAATATTTCAAATTTCATCAGAACTTGAAATTAAAATAAAATCTATCTCTCTAACTCAGCCAACACTTGATGATGTTTTTATTTCTTATACTGGACATGAAATCAAAGGCGATGACTCTGGGTTTAATAGAAAACGTGAACATGCAAAGATGAAGAGACTACGTGCATGAATACTATTCTATATGATACTTATACAATTTTTTGGAGAGAACTAAAGAGATACAAAAAGTCTCGCAGTGGAGTTTTAATTCGACTAATTCAACCTGTGATTTGGATTATTGTTATTGGAAATACATTTTCTGGAACTGAACCACTTATTCAATCAGTTGGATTTGAGGGAAAATATATTGAATTCATGGCACCTGGTGTCATTATTCTTACTGCAATTTTTACTAGTATCTTTGGTGGTGTCAATACTTTGTGGGATCGGCGGTATGGTTTTATGAATAAAGCATTATCTTCTCCTATTTCTCGTTCTGCAATTGCATTGGGAAAAATGTCTGCAATTTCTTTGATTGCTGCATTACAAGCTAGTTTGATTATAGGAATTGCTTTGGCTATTGGTGTTAATTTCCCTAATCCTATAATGATTGCACCAATCATGGTAATTGTAATTTTATTTTCTTTAGGCTTTTCTGGAATCTCTGTAATGGTTGCAGCTACTGCAAAGTCTCAGGAAACTTTTTGGGGTATGATTAATTTTCTTGGAATGCCCTTGTTCATGCTCAGTCCTGCGTTATTCCCATTAGAATTATTGCCCGACTGGCTTGCAGTAATTGCAAAACTAAATCCTGTAACCTATACGATTTTACTGGTAAGAGAATTGATGACTGGTGTTTCAGACGGCGGCATTCCAATACTTTTGAGCCTCGGAGTTTTGATAGCCTTTGTACTCGTAATGATGGCACTAGCAAGCTATGTGTTTACGCGTGAAGTAAACAAACCATTTTGACATAAAGTTGACAAGAAATCAAACTATTGTTAACTCTGATGATCTTTGCAAAATTTTGAAACGATAGTCTGTTGTCAACTATCAATATTGTTATGGTTTTATCAGTAATTTTACTATCTGTTTCTTTAACTCAATATTCTTTTGCACTTGGAGACTATGACTCTATTTCTGAATGGGGTGAATTTGGAATATCCACACCTGGTCTTTTTTCATTTCCTCAATTTATTGCAGTAGATGATGATGGAAATTCATATGTAACTGATTTGGGAAATAAACGTGTTCAAAAATTTTCTAGCAGTGGTGAATTTGTAACCACTTGGGGACAAAGTGGAACATTACCTGGAGAATTTTATTATCCCTCTGGAATTGTAGTAAATGATAGTTTTGTTTATGTTGCAGATCATGATTTACACACAATTCAAAAATTTTCTCTTAATGGAACATTTGTTGATCAATGGGGTGGTTTTGGATCAGAGGATGGGAAATTTAAATCTCCAAGTGGCATTGCAGTAGATGGTGATTTTCTTTATGTTGTAGATTCTAGTAATTATAGAATCCAGAAATTAACTTTAGATGGTGAATTTGTTTTATCATTTGGTTCAGGAGGAATGGGTCCAGGGCAATTCCTTGCTGCAGTAGATATTGATGTTGATGATAAAGGCGATGTATATGTAACTGATAAAGCAAATCGTAAGATTGAAAAATTTGATTCTGATGGCATTTTGATTAAGTCCTTACCGTTTCGTGGATTAAATTATATTTTCTCTCCTGAGGGCATTACAATTGACTCTGATGGTAAGATATTTGTTGTAAATTCTGCAAATAATAGAATCTTACATCTTGAACAAGATGATGACTTATATCTAGACATTTTTGAGAAGCTTGGACCTTACCCATCAACGTTTACTGCACCTACTGATATTGTATTGGGAATCAATGGAGAATTACTAGTTGTGGATTCTGCATCTCACAAAATAAAATCATTTGAAACTCCATTTTATACAGAACCTGATGTTATAGATGTAATTGAAATTATTGCACCTGAAATTACTGAAGCCTATTCAAATGATGAAATTAATCCTACGATCATGGCTCCAAGTGACTTGGTTTTAGAGGCAACTAATCTATACACTCCAGTATCTATTGGAGATGCAATTGCAGCTGATTCTGATAGTGGAATTCTAACAATTTTGAATAATGCTCCTGAAGTATTTTCTTTAGGTGTCAACAAAGTTACCTGGATTGCATTTGATAATGCTGGTAATACTGCAGAGGCATATCAAACCATTACAATTAATGCTTGTGGAAATGTTTACTCTAATTATAACAAAATAGTTGGAACTATTGAAGATGATGTACTTCAAGGAACTTCTTCAGATGATTTGATCTTTGGATTGGGCGGTGATGATATTATCAGTGGTCTTGATGGCAATGATTGTATTTTTGGTGGGGAAGGTGATGATATCATCTATGGAAATGATGGATATGATACTATACATGGAGATGCTGGAAATGATATCCTCAAAGGTCAATCAGGATTTGATGTAATTTATGGCAATCTAGGAATGGATGTACTTGATGGTGGCTCTGAAAATGACAATTGTTATGATTCTGCCAATGATCTAATCGTTAACTGTGAATAACAATTTAGATAAGATTAGATCTTTATTTTAAAAAGTTATTTTATCTATATAGAATCAGTTGACAATATACAACTATGTTCTATTAATGAAGAACTGTCATTTAGCTTATAGGTGAAATATTTCTTTTAAGATTTAGTGACTTTAAAACACACACGAAATATTACAATCTTTACTATTGTTGCATT
>CALFHG010000169.1 GCA_937875805.1 uncultured Nitrosopumilaceae archaeon | reverse complement strand
AGAAGCAGCAAAAGAACTAAAAGGAAAAATTCCCCAAGGCACAAATGCTTCAGTTAGAATTTTTGCAGGAGTAGATGTTGCCGATGAAACAGCAATGAACAACATGTTTGATACACTAAAAAATGAAAATTCAACAATAGATTATATAATTAACAACGCAGGAGTCTCAGGACCTGTCACATGTTTTGCAAATGCATCACTTGATGAATTCAAAAGTACAATTGGAATTCACCTAACCGGAACCTTCTGGGGTTCTGTTCAAGCACTAAAAATAATGAAAGAAGGTGGGAAAATAATTACCATTTCTACATTCTTTACAGAAGAAAAACCATTAGAGCAAAGACCTTACAGATTTAGAAGTCCATATACTGCAGCACAAGGGGCAAAAAACAGATTAGCAGAATTAATGTCATGGGAATTAACAGATAAAGGAATTATATCCATTGCAACAAATCCAGGACCAGTTCATTCAGATAGAATTTACAAGACAGTGTATCCAAAAGCAGCTGCAGAGTTTATGAGAGTGAGTGGATTTGAAGATTTGATTCCAACTGAAGTAGATGAAGCAAATAAAGAATTACTATTACTATTAGGTGAAGATGAAAGTGTAATTAAAGCAGGAATCGTCGCTGCTGCAGCAAAACTTGCAAATGGAAAAGATGTTTCAAAACTTACAGAGACATTTACCAATCTATTAAACAAAATTCAAACTATCGCAGAAAAAGTTCAAAACAATACATCACATATGATTGCAAACAAGGAATTCCTATCACAGGGACAAGTTGCAGAGACAGTTCTTAATTTATGTGATGATGAAATTGCAAAAATAATCAACGGCAAAGTAATTCCAGGAGACAGAGTATTTTATCCAGTTAAACCACACATCGGAACATCAACACCTGGAGTCCATCAACCAGACTTTACAGGAAAAGCAGTTGTATTCACAATTGATGCAACTGACAAGGCAGATGCAGAAAGAGTAGAGTTTTTGGCACAACATGTTGAAAAGAACGGAGGAAAGGTTGCTTGTTTCATATCACAGACAACATCACATGAACTGCAAGAATACATCAGTAGTAAATTCCATTCACATGTAGTAGACATAAAGAATCCAGAAGAAGTTGCAAAATGGCTAAACACTGCAAAAACCAACATCGGGGATATTTTAGGTGTAATTCACATAACTGGAAAACTTCCAAACATTCCAAAATTAACTGAAGTCTCAAGGTCAGTATGGGAAGCATTAACTGAGAAGTTCATTTCAACTCCAGCAACGGTTGCACAAAGGGCACTAGAGCAATTCGTTCCAGGCGGAAGTAAAGACCCACGACTTTACAAAGATGCCAAAGGTGCAATTATGATCATCGGTCCAGATTTACCAATAGGAAGAAAAGTTACAGGTACTCAAAGAGCACAAGTAGAAGTTTTCAGAGGAGCCCTAAGACCATTTACAACTACTGTCAATCAAGAACTAAGTGATGTTCTAAACTCAAAAATCAGAATATTTACAATCTTCCCAGGAACTGTAACAGGTTCAGAACCAAACAATCAGAAAATTGCAGATGCATTTAATTTCCTAGTATCAGAAAATGCAGCATCATCAGCAGAAATTATCTTTTGTGTTGATGAATCAAGATAAGAATGAAAATATTTTCAGAGTTTAGAGTAAACGATACATTTCATTCCACATGTAGCATTTCAGATAAAGAACTAGAAGAATATCTAAAATTTTCCAGAGTCAGAAACGCATTCTTGGAAGATAAAAGAAAAGGTGACCAACAACTAGTTTCAGGAAGAGCAATCCTCTCAAGAATGGAGGGGGAATTTACAAGACTAAATCAAATTTATGGAAATGATATAATTTTTCTAGGAACTGATGGAGATGCAGAGTGGGGAAATAGAAACACACGATTTCTTAAACCATTATACACAGATGAAATGCTAAAACTGAAATTTACAATTTCAGAAATAAAAGACATTGATGATGAATTTGGAAAAATTTTTGTAGACTATGAAGGAGCATCTCAAGATGAAGAAATCATCGTAATATCAAAGAAGAACATTTACAGAATTAAAAAAGAACCGCATAGATAAAATTTTAAAATAAAATACAGGAGAGCCGACTCGTCTCTCCCGCCCTTAGGTCATAAGACCGAATGAACTACATCTATTGTAAAATTAGTATTAAAACACAATAAAATATTGAGGCTAAAATCCTAAATGAATATTTCCATATACAGAATCAAAGAATAATTTAGCAGCTGCAATTAAAATTACTACTGTCACTAAAATTTGCAAATATCGTTCTTTGATATCAATGGATAATCGTGCACCAACTAATCCACCAATAAAAGAACCAACAGATAGCATACCAGCTTGAAGGAAATCAGGATGTCCCAACAAACTATGTACAATTACACCAGATAAAGATGCAAACAAGAGTATCATTTGAGATGTAGGTGCAGCTTTTTTCATTGCCATTCCCATTCCCACAACCATTAGCGGTACAAAGATAATTCCACCTCCAATACCAAAAAAGGAAGAAATTATTCCTGCAAAAAAGCTTGCACCAATTGCAAAAACAATCATCTGTTTTGAGATTGTTTTCTCTTTAGTCTCAATTTTTTTTCTTAAAAATATGTAAGCTGCAGATGCAATCAATACAAATCCAAATAAGATTTTAAAAATATCTGGTGCGACATCAGTAGATATTATTGCACCCAAAACAGTTCCAGGAATTGAAAGTAAACCAAGTTTAAGACCCAGATAATATTCAATGCGTTTTTGTTTAGAATAAGAAATTGTGGATGCAGTAGCATTACTTAATGCAGCAAATAGACTGTTACTTGCTGCAACTGTAGGAGGAAATCCCAAAAAGGTTAACACCGGAACAACAATAATTCCACCACCAAGTCCAATCATAGAACCTAAAATTCCGGCTGCAAACCCTAAAGGAATTAGCCATAGTTGATCAATCATGATAATGTCAATCAAAGAATTTTCTATTATATAATTAAACTATTTTAAAATAATTAGCGTCTGTAAAATAGAATTATCCTTTGATGTAATTTCTAAAAATATTTCAGAATCACCCAAATTATCAATTTTTGATTTAATATTTTTTTTACCTGAATCAGAGTAAAATGTATGAGCAGCCTCTAACCATGAAGAAATTGATTCATAATCTTCAGACTGTTTTGCATCCCAACAGTCACAAACAAGTGTTTCAATCATCGTTTCAAATATTGCAAAAACATCATTTTGATTAGATTCCAAAGTAGAAGTTTCAAGATTAGCTACTGCCATAATAGGAGATTGAATATCACCACCAATGTTGATATTTCCCAATGGATTTCCTTGAGAATCCAACACTGCAGTAGTAGTGCAATATTTTACAGTTTTTAAAAGCCCATTTTCATAGAACGTACAATATTCACTAATGGTATGATCAGTAATTGCACTAGGTTTAGAAACAATAATATTTTGTTCTGCCAAAATATTTTGAATTATTTCAATATCATAATAAGTAAAACCTGTTTCATAAATTGATGGAAATGTAGTAGGGTCATCATCGACAAATAGAAAAGATATAGAAACAACTATTGCAATCCCAACTATAACTGGAATTAGAATTAATTTATTCATAACAGATAAAATTTTAATTCAAAGATAAGGCTTTGCAATATTAGATTGAAATTATGGTTAATTTTGAATCGCTAGTTATATTATTTTGATCAATAAATCCAGCAGTCACCTCAAGAACATACGATGCCGCATTGTCAGGGATTATACTTTGACAAGTTGTTATTTCAACCACAGTTTTACAAGGAGGGATATTTTTTTCAATATGTACAATATTTCCATCATGATCAAACCAAATCATATCCAATGGGAATTGCATATTGAGCATCCACAAAGAATACAACCCGGGTTCATTAAATACAAAAATCATTCCCTCATCATAAGGAAGTTGTTCTTGAAACATCAATCCTCTAACACGTCGTGGATCAGAATCTGCAATTTGCACTTCAAGGGCAATATCATCTATCAAAATAATACCCCTTGGGAATTCAACGGATTCTAGTTTACTATCACTTGGGAGAGTCAATATTCCAATAGCACCAATTATCACAGCAGCAATTGTAACTGGAATTAATGCTTGAGCACGAGTGGTCATGGATTAATTTCTTCTAATCC
>CALFHG010000168.1 GCA_937875805.1 uncultured Nitrosopumilaceae archaeon | reverse complement strand
TAACACAACTCAAACTATTGGAAACAAAACCTCAGATTGTAGGTCTTAGTGCAACGATTACAAATTCTGATGAAATTGCAGATTGGCTTGAATGTATACTAGTAAAAAACGACTGGAGACCTGTTCCATTATCTGAAGGAGTATGTGATGGTGGACAAGTAACAATGAGTGATGGGAAAACCTTTGAAGTTGAGCGTAGTTTGATGGGTACACCTATTGATTTAGGCGTACAATCAGTAAAGCAAGGAGGACAATCACTTGTATTTGCAGAGACTAGAGTTCGCTCAAAATCACTTGCAACAAAAGCATCTGATGCAATCTTTCAGATGTTGGATAAAAAAGAAATTTCAGAATTAGAAAAAACATCTAAAAAACTTTTATCAGAAAATGAGCATACTGAATTAGTAAAGACATTAGCATTACTTGTAAAAAAAGGAGTTGCGTTTCATCATGCAGGATTAAATCAAAAATGTAGACAAACAATAGAAGAGGAATTCCGTAAAGGCACAATCAAATTATTATCATCCACTCCGACACTAGCTGCTGGTGTTAACCTTCCTGCAAGACGAGTTGTAATATCTAATATCAATAGATATAATGCAAAAGTTGGAGCAAACAGACCAATTAGTATTTTAGAATACAAGCAACTTTGTGGAAGAGCTGGAAGACCACAATACGATGATTATGGAGAATCCATTATAGTTGGAAATGGAAATACAGAAGATCTAATTGAATATTATATTAATGGAGAACCTGAACCAATCATATCAAAAATAACTGATGACAAATCTTTACGAACTCACATTCTAAGTGTTATCGTTACACATCCAGGAATTAAAAAAGAAGATATTTTAGAATTCTTTTTACAAACATTGGGTGGACTACAGACAAGAAAACCTACGCTAAAATTTGCAATTGATATATCATTGCGTTTTCTTTCTAGTAAATTTTTGATTATCAAAAAAGGTGAAAGATATGCTGCCACTGAATTTGGAAAAAAGACATCAATGCTATACATTGATCCACTAACTGCAACATACTTTAGAGATTCAATTGAAAATGTGTCTCAAGAAAGAAAACATACTTTTGGATTTTTACATTTAATTACAAACTGTGAAGAATTTTTCCCAAAATTTTCGCTTCGACAAAAAGACTATGAAACTGCCAGTTTGATGATTGAGAACAATTCCTCTCAATTGTTAGAACCAATCTCCGAGTATGATTGCTCAAGAAGCCTTTTGGCTTTACAATCCTGGATTACTGAATCCACTGAATTATCTCTCTCTGATAGCCTCGGAATAGAGTCTGGAGATGTGCATAGAATGACTGAAAATGCCAATTGGCTCTCATATTGTCTTAGG
>CALFHG010000167.1 GCA_937875805.1 uncultured Nitrosopumilaceae archaeon | reverse complement strand
AATGCAGCAAGATACTGCAAAATATTTAGTATATTCAACTTATGCGATTCAATATATTTCAAAAATCACAACAACATATGGAGACTATCTTGATTCAGAAATTTATTTAAACAAATTTATTTTATCTAGATATCCACAAATAATTCTACATAAGCAAGGTGAACCATATGAATCAAAATTTGAAAATGTTAATTCAGGATATCTAGGTGCTGTGAAGATGACTGTACTTGAAGAATTAATTCATTCAGCACAAGGGAACCTTCAACAAGTAAACAAAAGTGCAGCAATGGAAGTAAACAGAATAAATGAAGAACTAGCAAAAATTATTTTATCATTAGATACTGAAACCACTAACAGATTATCAGAATACTGTCAATTACAAGCAGTTCCAGATGATTTTCCATTTGCAAAAAAAGCTAATTTATTTTTCTTTTTGAATCCAGATCATTTCCTAATGGAGCAAATTGGACCGGATGTTATGACATTTACTCATGTAGAAATAGATCCAAAGATTGGAGAGTCAATTCCAGAACTGCTTGACATTTACAAAAGATGGTTAGTGCCAATACAGCAACACCACGCAGCATTTACAACAATGGAGGGAATGGCAGCTTTTGCAATTGAAAGTATTTTAAAAGATGATCAAGATTTTCAAAATTATCTTACAACGTTTATGGGAACTGATTTTTCATCATATCAAGTAAGAAAGAGTATGGGTAAGGACTTTACAAAAATAATTTATGAAAAACTAGGCAAAGAAACTTTCAAAAAAATGATAGAAATACCCCCAAATACTCGTGAACTAAAAGATCCTCAATTATACCTCAAGAAACTGAGTATGTGATAATTGGAAGAAAAATTTGATCCCCTGGTTGCAGAATGGCTTGCATTTGTAAATAATCCAAGTTTCAATTTGGTTGAAAAATGTTTCAAATTTGCACAGGTTTTAGAATATCCAGATCTTAATTTAGATGAGTATATTCAAAAAATAAACCACATTGGAAAATCTCTAAAAGAATCAATCAGTGATGTTAAAAATCCAACATATTTGATTTCGATGTTAAATGAACATCTCTTTGAAAATTTAGGTTTTAGTGGAGATGATGATGATTACTATAATCCAAAAAATAATTTTTTAAATGAAGTAATTGATAAAAAAATAGGACTTCCCATCACTATTTCAATTCTATATGTAGAAATTGCAAAATTTATTGGATTAGATCTCAAGATAGTCGGATTCCCAGGACACATATTAGTAAAATACAATGAAGAGATGATATTAGATCCATTTTACGATGGACGATTATTAGATGTTGATGATTTACAAGATATTCTTAATGCTAATTTTGGGGGAGAGTTAGAATTTCTACCAGAATTTCTTGATGAAGTAAAACCAGAACAAATTCTTGTCAGACTAGCAAGGAACTTAAAAAATTCATATGTTCAATCATTTGTTTATGAAAAAGCATTACGATGTGTAAATATGGTATTATCTATCGAGCCAGAATCATCTGAAGATATTAGAGATAAAGGAATTATAGAAGAAAGATTACAAAATTATGAAATTGCTTTAAAATATTTGAACAAGTATTTAGAAATTAATCCAAATGCAGAAGATGTAGACTTTATTTTAGAATTAATTAGAAGTATAAAGACAAAAAATTAATCAATAATAGAGTCAATGTCTCTACCTTTCTTAATTAATGATATTTCATGACGAGCAATTTTATTTCTTAATGCCCCTTTGAGGATATCAATTTCACTTCGGAGTAATGCAATTTCATCTTCAAGCTTTGCAACTCTTTCATAAATGGTTTCAGCTTCTGAACTCATAATTATCTATAAATAGAAAATTGTCTTAAAAAGTTATGGGTACATATTTTGATTGACAGGTTAGTTTTTTGAACTATAATTCAAATTCTTGACGACATTTCTCGCATTTTGCTCTCTCTTCTCCAGGTGAGCCAAGAAGGAAAATTTTACCAATTGTTTTGCAAAGAGGACACATTCCAGTAGTGGCATTTTTTGGGCCAGTGCGAATAATTTTTTGTGATTTTCTTCGTCCCATAAAAAAACTTCTGGAATCGGTCTATTAAGTTTTAATGGCGCGGGGAGAGGGATTCGAACCCACGAGTTCTTGCGAACATGAAATTAGCAATCTCACGCCCTACCGGGCTAGGCGACCCCCGCATAAAGATGCCTAGAATGTATCTGTAAATAAATTCATTCGTCGCCAAATTGGCTATAATTATTCATAATCTCCTCAATTGGGAGTCTTTTTCCACCTACAATTTTTAGATCTACTTTTACATTTTTGTCAGATATCGTTAGGATATTGTAGGTATTTTCAAACAATCCACGAACTCTCTCAGATGTGGCAGTTCCAGCATTAACTACAGTCAATGATCCAAAATTCCAAGCCCACGGCCTATGTTTGTGTCCACATAATACCACATCTACTTTAGAATCCAACACTGCTCTTAGAACATCGCCTGCATCAACAACAGTTAGTTGATCAGAACCAGTATCAGGAATTGAAATTAAGTGGTGATGCATTGCTACAATTTTTACTTTGTCTTTGTATTTTTTCATAGTTCTCTCTAGCCACAAGTTTTGTCTATATCCAACTTCACCATTATTTCTATCAGGTCTAGCAGTTCCAACTGTAACTAGAACAACATCATCACTTAACTCATTGACAGTTTCAAATGGAAAGAATTTTTTGAATAACAAATAACCAGTGTTTCTATAATCATGATTTCCACTAATGGTAATAATTTTTTTTGTGTTAAATTTTGTCAATAATGACTTGCATTTTTTATATTCACTCATCAATCCCTCATTTGTCAAATCACCTGTAATTACAATCACATCTGGATTTAGTTCATTTACTTCATCAACTAAAATATCAAATTTTTCTTGTAAAAATTGAGAACCCACATGAAGATCAGAGATTTGAACTATCTGCATTTGAATATTATTTATCAAATTAGGTATTAAATCATCTCCATAGAAAAGATATAAAAAATATTTCAAAATACAAGATAGAATTAAATAATAAACACCTCAAATTTTTGCAGTTTTGAGTAAAAAAACAGCAGTAATGAAAGGTGACGGTATTGGACCTGAAGTAGTAGATTCAATGTTAAGAGTATTAAAGGAATGTAATTTTCAATCAGAAATAATTCTTTGTGAAGTAGGCTCAGAACAATGGGAGAAAAACGGTAGAAAAGATGCATCATACATTCCTGATGCAACCATGAAAAATTTAGAAGAATCAGATTGCTGTTTCAAAGGCCCAACAACTACAATCCCAGTTCCAGGTGCACCTAGAAGTGTTGCAGTTACATTAAGACAAAAATTTGATCTTTATGCAAATATCAGACCAACTAAAACTTATGATAGATTAACACCAAATAGGAAACTGGATTGTGTATGTTTCAGAGAAGCAACTGAAGGGCTCTATACAGGTGTAGAGGTAAAAATTACTGATGATGCAGCAATAGCAATTAGGAAAATCACAAGACATGGAAGTAGAAGATTAGTTGATTCTGCAGTAGATTGGGCAAACAAATTCAATATGAAAAAAATGGTTGCAATTACAAAAAGAAATATCTTAAAACAAACGGATGGGATATTTTGGGAGGAAACACAAAAAGCAATTGAAGGAACTGGAATTGAATTATCTGAAATTTACATAGACAACATGGCACAACAAATGGTAATTGCCACTGAACAGTTTAACGGTTCAGTATTAGTTAGTACTAATTTATTCATGGATATTATTTCCGAGCTTGCATCAGCTCTTGTAGGTTCAATTGGATTAATCTACTCTGCCAACATTGGAGACAATTATGCAATGTTTGAGGCAGCACATGGAAGTGCTCCACAGTTTACAGGACAAAACAAAGTAAATCCAACTGCAACTGTTCTATCAGGAGCTTGGATGGCAGATTATATGGGTGAAAGAGAAATTAGAGATGCAATCTTTGCTGCAACAGATAAAGTAATCAATGAAGGAAAAGCAGTTACATGGGATATTGGTGGAAGCGCAACAACTACACAAATGACAGATGCAATCATCACATATGCCAAAGAGAATTTAAGAAAGTAATCATCTAATAGTTTCTACAAGAATCAATTCTTCAAAAAATAATTTCTTTTTTGCCATAATTCTTGTTTTCAAGCCTAATTTTTGAGCATATTCAATCAATTTTTGATAATTGGACAATGATGAAGTGATAAAGATGAATTTTCCATGTTCAGCCATATTGTTAATTACAGAATCAAATATTTTTTTTGGGATTTCAAATCCCTCTTCACCTCCATCAGTTGCAATATCTATAATTGTATCAGTTGCAAGATAAGGTAAATTACATACAATAAAATCAAATTTTATTTTTAATGCGTCTGAACCATTACAACAAACAATATTGTTTGTTTTGTAAGTTTGATTTTTCAATACATTGAAATTGATATCAGTACCAACTACAAATGAAAAATTTTTACAAAGTAATTGTGTCAGATATCCTGATCCGCTACCAACATCCAAGGCAAAATTTCCTTTTTCATTCTCAATATTATCTACAATGAAAAAAGTATCCTCAGATGGAGGATACTCTTCATTTTTCAAGAATTTTGTTTGCAAGACTAATTATCTCCTCTACTGAAAGATCATCTACTCGTTTATCAACAGTAGTTTCTTTGTGAAATTGTTTTAAAATATTTTTAATAGTTTTTCTCCGATATGAGAATATTTTATTAATTGTTTGAATAAGATCTTTAGATAAATTATTATTTTTAACTATTTTTAAAATTACAGAATCAATTTTTGGAGGAGGGGAAAAATTATTTTTGCCCACCTTTGATAACATTGTGATTTTAAATGCGGAAGTTGCAATAATGCTTATGGCTTTTCTTTGTTTTGAAGATTTGGCAAGTAATTTATCAGCAAATTCCTTTTGAACCATAATCACCCCATGAGAAAAGGAAGTTTGTGCTAACCATTCTATGGCATCTTTACTCCTAGAATAGGGAAGATTGGAAACAAAAATAGTGAAATTATCATAATTCTTTAAACCATCACCAGATTTTAAAACTAGATTATGTATACCAGAAAATTTAGATTTTGCATCTCTAACTAATTTTTCATCCATATCAATTGAAATCACCTTATCAGCATTCTCACATAAGAGAGGAGTTAAGATTCCCTGTCCAGTGCCAATCTCAAAGACAATGTCATTTTTTGTAATTTTTGCTTCAGAAACAATGAATTTTGCTATAGAATTAGAATTTAGAAAGTGTTGTCCAAGACGTTTTCGTTTGATCATCGCTTAACAAAGAGATTCATTCTACTTTCACCTGTAATTTCATCCAGGATTCGTTCAGAAATATGTTTGATTGGATCTTTAAATCCAACACGATCTTGTAAATCATGATAGCTTTCAAACTTTTTCTTTTCTCTTTCTTCAAGCATACTTTTCATGTATGTTTTTCCAATTCCTGGAATTAATTCAAGTGCATGAATTCTTGGTGTTAGTGGTTGTGCATTGTTTAGATATGAAACAAATTTTTCTTCATTGTTAGTTACAATATCTTCAACTACTGACTCTAATTCACTTTGAGCAGAGGATGAAATATGATCATATTCCAGCTTTCCTAAAACAGATAGAACTTTGGTTCGTCCCTCTTTTCCGATATAGATTTTTTCACCAATCTCAAATGTAGAGTTTGGAATTCCAAGGATTTCCAATAAAGTTAATCTATCCTCACCAATAGATGTGATAATAATTCCATCTTTACCTCTTACAGTAGATGATTTACCTCTAGAAGTGTAATCTAATACATATGCATACTCCTCATACTTTCTAGTTGGGGGTTTTGCCCGATACAAAATAGAACGCTCCTAAAAAGTTACGAAAGCTCCTTGATTATTTTGAGCATTTTTTCTAGGGTTTCTGCAAGAATTAATTTTTTCCAACCAAATGTGAAGGAACGTAATTCAGCTAAACTTGTAGGTCTAATGTTAACGATTTCAACAGCTTCGTCTTCTGTTAATTCACATTCTTTGACAAGTCGTTTTTTCATTTCTTTTGCCTCTTTCGGTTCAGTTGTTACAAATTTTGAAACGTAATCATATGTCCAACGTTGAATTTGATCCATTTCTTCAACATCAACTTTACCTAAAATTTCTTTAACTTCAGCAAGTGAAATAGCTTGTTTCTTTTTTATCTCTTCCATATCATACACCGAATGGTTTAATGTGATCCAATCTTGTGATTAAAGTTTTTGTTTTATCACCTAATTTTACATCAAGAGTAACTGCACGTCTACCAACATTTGTAACTACACCTACTTTACCGTGGTATCGTCTGTGTGGTAATCCTTTGTGCTGTCTTGGATCAATAATGACTAGTGCTTGTTGTCCTTCTTTGTATTCACGTAACAAAAACGAGACTCCTCTAGGGGCCTTTTTTGTCATTACATTTCTGGATTT
>CALFHG010000166.1 GCA_937875805.1 uncultured Nitrosopumilaceae archaeon | reverse complement strand
GGGATCCATAAATACTTCACTGGAATTTTCAGAATTAGAACTAGTTTTTTCTAAATTGGTACAATTTTAGAATTCCAAATACTGGAATTCCTACATACATTCCTACATTAAGTACAATTACAGATATTCCTAATCCTAAGACATCTGCCTCTGAACCCTCATCAGCCAGTGACATGATAGATAATGTTGAAAGCATTGGAGTGATTACAGTTTTTACAATCTCTTTGAACATTGGATTACCTCTTTCCCAATCTGCTATTGTTGGTGCAAATGAATAGTATAATGTGTTAAATCCAGACATAAAGGAAGTTCCAGAGCTTGTACTGAATAATGTATTATCTCTAATTTCTCTAAGTAGTTGAATTTGTGGTGCCATTTCAGAACCATACGTTGCAGTTGCAATAAGACAACCACCATTTTCTTCTGTAGGTGGAATATCATTGTTAGGAGTTGATTGAGCATCACCTACTACAATATCAAATGATACTGTTTCAGTTGGAAGTGGTTGAAACAAAATTCCTTCTATTTTAAAATCCATTTTATACACACCTTCACCTTGATTAAATTCAATTGGGATTTTTACAGCTCCTACTGAAGTATGGGTAAGTGGAATTGGTCCAAACACTTGTTGGCCATCCTTTGTTACAGTTACCGTGTAGTCAATGTGCACTTGAGTTTTTTTTGTCACAGGATTGATAAAATCAATATTTATTTTTGTTTGAACATTTGGTTCTATATCATCATATGATAAATTAACATCAATTGCTCCTTTGTCTGTTCTCAAAGTTTGAGATTCTGCAAATGCAGGAATAATCAATAACGGAATTAATAACATAACAAGTAAAATTTTCATATTCTGACTTTACAAATCGGAAATAAAAGTTGTACTCTGTTTTCCAAGTGAAAAGAAATGCCATGCGTAGGAATACTATACCATCTTTAAATATGGAATTAAAACATTTTCTGTATTGTATAGCAAGTTTGCATTATTCATTTCAATAATTGGTATTTTCTCAATTGTTACCATTCTACCTGATGCATTTGGACATGGACTTGGTGGAGATCAAGCTGAACCAATATCATTTGGTGATATGGAAGTAACTGTTCGTACACAATTGAGTCC
>CALFHG010000165.1 GCA_937875805.1 uncultured Nitrosopumilaceae archaeon | reverse complement strand
GAAATAGTTTGGAAAGATTGCAAACTGATTATGTTGACATGTATGGTGTACACAATCCAAAACTAAAAGATGTAAGAAATGATTCAATATTTAATTTACTAGATAGTTTTGTCAAAGAAGGCTCCATCAAAACATATCAAGTTGCCCTAGGTCCTGCAATCGGATGGACACAGGAAGGAATGGAGGCAATGGAAAAGCCAAATCTCAGTGCAGTTCAAACAGTTTACAACATACTAGAACAAACTCCAGGAAATGAGCTGATGAAAAGAGCTGAAGAAAAAGATGTAGGCATTCTAGTAAGAGTTCCAGAAGCATCAGGAATTTTAACAGGAAAAGTCAATGCAGATACTAAATTTGATGATAATGACCATAGATCAGTTAGAAAAAGAGAATGGCTCAAAGCATCATTAGAAAAAGTTGAACAATTCAAACCAATTGCAGATAGAAACGGATTAAACATTACTGAATTTGCAATGAAATTTATGATGACAAAGAAAGGATTTGCAACAGTACTTCCAACAATGATTAGTGAAGAAGAGGTTGTAAATTATGCTCAAATGTCAGATGGAAAATATATTTCAGACTCAGACATGAAAGAAGTAGAAGAATTGTACAATAGTTGGCCTTCTTACGAATTAAAAGCAACACCTCAAGCAAGTTAATTTGTAAATGAACCTTCCAATAGATTCAGAAAAAACCATTGAAATTATTGAAAAAATGAAACTTGCCAAAATTGGCAAACACAAAAAATGGGAATCAATGATTAAAAAAATCAAAAAAGACCAAATATTGAATCCTGAAGAATTAGAATATTATTCAAACATAACAAGAATTTATAAAAATTCAAACGTCACACCTAGAAGTAAGGTATACCACACTAAATTGTCAGATCTAGATGAAAAGCCACCATGTAAAGAATGTGGAGGCAATTCCACATACTATTGCAACATGAATGATCAATATTTTTGTACAATACATGTCGTAGGACACGACAGAAATGAGTTCTAAGATGCTGAAAGTGAATCTTCTATACTAAATGAATTTTCTACAAAATATTCAACACGTGTTTTCTTAAATTCACGAGTGCTGAAAAGAATATCATATTCATCTACATTGATTTGTC
>CALFHG010000164.1 GCA_937875805.1 uncultured Nitrosopumilaceae archaeon | reverse complement strand
ACAGCATTTGGATTCTCAATTAATTTTTCAGGAAGTATCAAACTAATTTGTTCATTTTCAGAATTACCTGAAATTTGAAATGTCAAACTTTTATCATCAGGATTAACGTGAACTGCATTTTGTAAAGTTGTGTCAAGAATGTATTTGATTCTAAAACCTAAACCATCATCACTGTACCCAGAACCAACATTGTTAATTGATTTGACATTGCCAGGATTTTTGACTACGTGAACTACACCATTCATCCATTCATGAAGGACACAAAAATAGTAAAAATCTCCAAGGTCATCAAATTGTATTGTGTATGATTTTCCCACAGTAAAGACACCACTATCAAAAACACCATCAATCTCACCTGACTGAGATACAGACGTTATAGTATGAAGTGCACTATCGGCATTACTCCAAGTAACAGAATCTCCCGGAAAAATAGTGATTTCTCCAGTGGTCACTCCAGTTGATTCCTCAGACCAAAAGTAAGGAGCGTTTGAACTTGATGCACCTGAGGGAATTTTTATATCATAATTTTCAGCAAAAGCCGTACCAGTAGAGCCTACAAGCATTACAAGCAATAAAGGTAAAAGAAAAAACAGTACTCTCATAGAATGATCAAATACAAACAAGTATTTCAACTAATCAAGATCGACAAAACATACAAAAACCAGACACCTGTTTGTTTAATGTGCAGACGAAGTTTATTTTTGTCACAGGTGGTGTGATGTCTGGCCTTGGAAAAGGTGTAACTACTTCCTCGATTGCAAAATTACTACAATTATCAGATCAAAAAGTATCATGTATCAAAATTGATCCATATCTTAACTATGATGCAGGAACAATGAATCCAGTTGCACATGGGGAAGTTTTCGTCACAGATGATGGAGGGGAATGTGACATGGACATTGGAAACTATGAAAGATTTCTAAATCAAGATATCCCTAAAAGCCACAACATTACAACTGCACAAGTATATTCTTCAGTAATTGAAGCTGAAAGAAAAGGAAAATATCTTGGAGCATGTGTTCAAATTATTCCTCATGTAACTGATGAGATTAAAAATAGAATTATCAAAATAGCCGAAGATGAAAAATTGGATTTTCTGATTGTAGAGTGTGGTGGAACAGTCGGAGATATTGAATCATTGCCATTTTTAGAAGCATTAAGACAGATGAGAGTTGAGGAAGGACCACAAAACGTAATCTTTGTTCATGTAACACTAGCACCGTCACTAGATGTTGTAGGGGAACAAAAAACAAAACCAACACAGCACAGTGTTCAAGAATTAAGAAGAATCGGTATTCAACCAGACTTTTTGGCAGTTAGATGCACTTTACCATTAGAAGAAAAAACAAAAAAGAAAATTGCAATGTTTACAAATGTTACAACAAAAGACGTGTTATCATGCCACGATGCAAAATCAATTTTTGAAGTACCTCAAATGCTATACGAGCAAGGAATCATGGATTCAATATTTACAAAGTTTGCCAAAGTTGGAATGGTAAACGCATCTGCAAATTGGGACAAGTGGAATAAAATTGCTCAAAATATGATAAATCATGAAAAAGATAAAGTCAAAATTGCAATGGTTGGAAAATATGTCACCTTAACTGATAGCTATGTGAGTGTGAATCATGCACTAAAACATGCAAGTGCAGAAATTGGAAAATCAGTTGACATTGACTGGATTGATTCAGAATCAATTACAGATTATAACATTCTTTCAAACTATGATGGGATTTTAGTACCAGGTGGATTTGGAACCAGAGGATCAGAGGGAATTATTCAAACTGCAAATTATGCACGAGAAAAAAATATACCATATCTAGGAATATGTTTTGGATTCCAATTAGCTGCAATTGCATTTGGAAGAAACGTGTTAAATTTAGAAGATGTAAATTCTACAGAAATTAAAGAAAATACAAAGAATCCAATTGTAGATTTACTTCCAGAGCAAAAAGATGTTTCAGATATGGGGGGCTCACT
>CALFHG010000163.1 GCA_937875805.1 uncultured Nitrosopumilaceae archaeon | reverse complement strand
TTTTAGAATCAGTTTTTTTGTATACAGTAGATAAAGAGTTTCAAATGATGTAAGAAATAATTTGTCTTTTTCAATTTCTCCAAATCCCTTTAGATCTAATTCATGAACCATGTTCTTATCTGAAATACAAGTTTGATCTGAAATTAATTCTCCATTAACTAGTGGGGCCTCATCCATAATGATGTGAAAATCAAAAGATTTCCATATAAGCATTAGAAAATACGAAGGATACCCTGCTAACCGTTAAAATATGGGCATTTTGGCTTGAGAATATCATGCATGGTGCAAATTATCGAGATGGAAAAGGTCAAGTCTTTACCAGAAAAGAATACATCAAAGGTAAACCACAAATCAAAATTGCAAAATTTCAAGGTGGTAAAAGAGGAACCTATCAATATTGTGTTCAATTATTACTAAATGAAAAAATTCAGATTAGACATATGGCTATTGAAGCTACAAGATTAGCAGCAAACAAGACACTAGAAAAAACAACTGGTGAGTCAGGATATTATTCAAGACTAAGAATTTATCCACACAATCTTCTTAGAGAAAATAAACAAATTGCAACTGCAGGTGCAGACAGAGTTTCAGAAGGAATGAGAAGATCATGGGGTAAAGCAACCAGTTTAGGAGCTAGAGTAAAACAAGGTCAGTGTATTATGGAATTATACGTAAACGGTGATGCTCATTTAACAGCTGCAAAAAAAGCACTTCATGGATCATGTGTAAAATTACCAGGAACACCACTAGTCAAAGTGATGGACTGGAATAAATTATCACCATAAGGCATCTAACATAGATTTCTTATTTTTAACAAATTCTAAAAATTCTTCAAATTCTTGTTTTGTAGGTTCCCTATCCAGAATTCTTTTTGACTGATAATAAAACGTATTATAGATTCTTCCCACAACAATGCCCAAAGCAAAAGATTTTGAATTATCAATATTAGAAAGTTGTTGAAGCAGTTGTTTGATTTCATCTTTGTTTGAAATAGAATCTTGAATTTTTTGTTCGATTTTCTTTAGAAGAGTTTCATCCATAATACATCTTGATTGAAATAGTTAAAAACAGTTTAATATCCAAATTCAACCTTTAGGGATGTTGCAGTTATAGTACAGTCTGGTTAGTACTCGTGCTTGCCAAGTACGTGACCCGGGTTCAAATCCCGGTAACTGCATTTTTTAATCATAAAATTCAAGAACACTAATGCTAAATTTTGGAATTTTAAAGCAGTCATAGAATACAGAGTTTTAGATTTAAAACAACATATCAAAGAGATTGAATAACGAATGTTAAAATTTCGTCAATAATGTTTGAAATCATGGAAAAAATGCGCGCCATGGTGCTTGAAAAATGTGCAAAAATTGAAACAAACCCATTGAAACTAATTGAAATTGATAAACATGAAATTGAAAGACCAAATGAAATTTTAATAAAAATAGAAGCTTGTGGAGTTTGTCATTCGCAGCTTCACGGAATTGAGGGGGATTGGAAAGACATTGGAATTCCATCATCACTACCAACAGTTCCAGGACATGAAGTGGTGGGAAAAGTAGTCGAGATAGGAAATAATGT
>CALFHG010000162.1 GCA_937875805.1 uncultured Nitrosopumilaceae archaeon | reverse complement strand
TACTAGAACCTCAAATCAACTATTATATTCGAAATTACCTTAATTTATCAAGGTGGAGCCAAGTCTTACAACTTCTATAGGTAAAATTCAATTAGATAGACCTGCCATGCTTGCATCTGGAATTTTAGGCATTTCTTTGGACGTGTTTAATCGATTATATCGTTCTGGAGCTGGAGCCGTCGTTAGCAAGTCTCTTAGTAATGAGCCTTGGGAAGGTTATCCAAATCCAACTATTTTCAGTGTAAATGGGGGTGGATGGATTAATGCAGTTGGACTTTCAAATCCTGGAGCTCCAAATTTTGCTAAAATGATTGAATCTAATCATGATGTTCCAATAATTGTGAGTTTAGTTGGTTCTGTTCCTGATGATTTTAAAATGATGATTGAGGAATTTACAAATTGCAATGTTACTGCATTTGAATTAAATTTATCCTGTCCGCATGTCGCAAAAGTTGGTTTAGAAGTTGGAGATGATCCTGAATTAGTTAAGAAAATTGTGACTACTGTGAAAAACTCTACTAATATCCCTACAATTGCAAAAGTTGGTTTGGGTACGACTAATTATCTGAATACTGTTAAAACTGCAATTGATTCTGGAATTGACGCTATTACTGCAATTAACACTGTTAGGGCAATGGCAATAGATGTTGAAACTCAACGACCAATTCTTAGTAACAAGTTTGGAGGATTATCTGGTACTCCGATTAAACCAATTGCACTGAGATGTGTTTATGAAATCTCTTCAAAATATGATATTCCAGTAATTGGTTGTGGTGGAATTTCTACATGGGAGGATGCGATTGAGTTTTTCTTAGCCGGTGCATCTGCAATTCAAATTGGTAGTGCAATAGGTGATAATTGGATTAATGTTTTTAATGATATCAACAAAGGCATATTGCAATACATGAAACAAAAAATTATTCTACAGTAAATGAGATGGTGGGACTTGCAAAGAAATTCTAATCATACTACAATTGTTACAATTGAAAAAGTAATTGATGAAACTCCTACTGTTAGAACTTTAGTTTTTTCAGATAGTGTCATGTCAAATGTTTTACCTGGTCAATTTGCAATGGTTTGGATTCCTGGAATTAATGAATTACCTATGAGTGTGATGATTTCACAAGAATCTGGAAAGGCTGCATTTACTGTACGAAAACATGGTGTCTCTTCTACTGGATTGTTTAATATTGTATCTGGAGAAAAAATTGGAATTCGTGGCCCATATGGAAATGCCTTTGA
>CALFHG010000161.1 GCA_937875805.1 uncultured Nitrosopumilaceae archaeon | reverse complement strand
TAATTCATTTTTTAGTTCTGCATTAAAAAATCTCTTTGAATATGTTGATCATAAAAAAACAGAAGGTAAAGTTGCAGGTATGGCTATTTTAGCTGCTGGAAATATTGGTTTTGTTGATGTTCAAACAGTAATCACACAATTGCTATCATACTTTAGAGTAATTACAAATCCAAAAGCAGTTTATCTAACTACAGAAATATTTACAGATAATCAAATTTCAGATGAAAATGCTAAAACTAGATTAAAAGAAATGGTTGATGAAACTCTACAAATTGCATCTAAATTACAAAAATAAAAATAATTTATTCATAGATTTGTAAAAGTCAAATAGTATATGCACAAACTAACAATATTGAATTTAAAAAAAGATCCAACTGAATTATGTTCATGTAAATGTCATTTTGGTGGTGCAGTAAGTTGTCCTGGTTGTAAAGAAAATCATGGTGAAGTTTGTTGTCATTGTAAAGATTAGATCTATTTACTATTAGTTTTACTTCCAGATGCTAACATTTTGAGATTAGCTAATTCAGTTTTTAATGACTCTATCTGAACACGAGTTTCAAGATTTAAAATTTCTTGATTTAATCTTTCAATTTCACTATCTTTGAGTTTAACAGATTCTTTTACATTATTTAGTTCAAGAGATAGTTCATTTTGGATTTGTTTAATTTCTGAAATACTAACTTGTGATCCTGTTGTTGTAGTTTGAATAGTTTGTATGTTACTCAAGCTTTTTTTTTCACTATGAGATGATGCATGATTATGCATATAGTCGGTACTTTTTTGTGAAATCCAACATGTGAATGTTAAGAACCATGTGATTGGAACTGCCATTAGGAATACTAGATTTAGTATTGGTGCAAAGTCAACAAAATAAGGCCAAAGTCCAGTTAATACTGCTGCAAAAACTCCGGTTACTAATGTAGCTAAATGGTTACCAAAATATCCCATATTTATTTAAAAATCTCATTATTTATAATAGTAATGCTAAAAATCATAAAATAATATAATTAAAAAGAAAAAAAGAGCCGAATTTATTCGTCTTCTTCAGAGGTAGTAACACTTGCTTTTGGCATATCGGATTGTAAGATTTGAATTTTTTGCAATAGTTCAGTTCTCAGATCTCTTGCAACTCTTCTCACAGTTGGTCTTGGAACACCAAGTTCATCAACTACTTTGGTGTAAATATCCTGTTTGTCCGTTACCCCTTTGTCAAGATAAGAATTAATTGCTTCTTTAATTATCGTGCTTTGGTTTGTACGATTCAACAAACTCTAAATTTTATTAGATCTATATAACACTATAATTTTTAAAATTAAAAATTTGGACATCTAATAAATTTAAATTGTATGATAATAATTAAATGAAAAATTTCATAGTCTACATGAATAAAGCTTCTAACGAAAACCGTACAAATCTATATGGATTTTTCAATATTGGTAAAATTTCTATGAAAATATTCAAGCTGTTTCCAGAAAAGACTATTAAGATGTATTTGTAGATTCAACTCAATGTCCATAGTAAATATTGAAACTAATCTAGGAAAAATTTCATTCAAACTTTTACCTGAATTAGCTACAGAAACTGTAAGAAATTTTGAAAAATTAGCTAAAGATGGATTTTACGATGGAACTCTATTCCATAGAGTTATTCCAGGATTTATGATTCAAGGAGGAGATCCTAATACAAAAACAGACAACAAAGGTTCATGGGGACAAGGAGGACCAGGATACAGCATTAAAGCTGAATTTAATCCAAGATCCCATTTACGAGGCATAGTTTCCATGGCTAGATCACAAGATCCAGATAGTGCAGGTTCACAATTTTTCATTGTTACCTCTGATAGTGCATTTTTAGATAGACAGTATACGGTATTTGGTGAAGTGTTAGAAGGAATGGATGTTGCAGATAAAATTGTCAATCTCGATAAAGATGGTAATGATTGTCCGCTAGAAAAAACATCAATGATTCGTGTTACTGTGGAATAAATGAATACAAAAATTGCTTTATTTATCATAATTTCATTAATTCTAGTCATTCCTTCAGCAAGTGCTCAAGGAATTAACATTGGAGAAAAAGCAGTCCAAAAATCAGTTGAAGTAATAATTAATGACGATAATGAGATACATGTTAAACATATTGTAAGGTCTGCTAATTCCCCACAGCAAATGGAATTGATTGATGGTAATGTTGAAAATCTAACTATAACTGATGAAAAAGGTAAGGAGCAATTAGTAACGGTAATTGGAGGTAATGATGCTATAATGATTTTTCCATCTGATTATGATTCCATTATAGAATATGATTTGAAAGATATACTTTTGCTTAAAGATAACATATGGACTTTGGATTTTTTATATTTAGAAACAACAACTTTCATAATTCCTGAAAAACTTGATTTAATTTTTGTGAATGACAGACCAGTTTTCCTAGATGATAAAAAAGGATTTTCATGCCATGGTTGTCAAATGACTTTAGAATATTTAATTAACGAACCAAAAATATTAAAAAATGTAAACTTTGAAAATAAAGAATTTTTAATTGAAGTAAGAACATTTGCAGAAATTGATAAATTTAATTTTGAACAATCAACAAAAAATATTAGTTTTCATATTAATGAGGAAAATCAATTTGTGACGACAATTATTCCTATTGAACTGGTATCTGAATCATATGACGTATTAATTGGAGATGAAAAAATAAAATATAGTGATTACGTCAATAATGGAACACATGTATGGCTTAACATAAAACCAGATAATTCTGGTGATGTATCAATTATAAATACAGCCAGCATTGCCAATGAAAAACCTATCATACAAACTGACATTCCTAAAACAGCAATATCAAATGTAAATCAAGACA
>CALFHG010000160.1 GCA_937875805.1 uncultured Nitrosopumilaceae archaeon | reverse complement strand
AGTGGAGATAGAAGAGAAGGTGGAAGCTTTAGAGATTCTCCAAGAAGAGATAGTGGAGATAGAAGAGAAGGTGGAAGCTTTAGAGATTCTCCAAGAAGAGATAGTGAAAGAAATGATGAAAGAAGAGATTCGAATAAAAAGAGAAAGAATTTTGGAAGAAGATAACCGGTCATTTTTTTGGATTAAATCAGAAGGACAAGAAAAAATAGCTACAGAAAATATGGTGCCTGGAAATCAAGTTTACAAAGAAAAATTAATCATTAAAAGAGGAATTGAATATAGATTATGGGATCCATTTCGAAGTAAATTAGCAGCATCAATAATGAATGGGTTGGATTATTTTCCTTTTGAAAATAAAAGTATAATTTTGTATTTAGGAGCATCTACTGGAACCACAGTTAGTCATATTTCAGATATTGTAGGACCTAGTGGAATTGTTTTCAGTGTAGAGCATGCAAGTAGAGTTGCAAGAGATTTTTTAGATAGAGTTGCAACACATAGATCAAATGTTGTTCCAATTTTACAAGATGCAAGAAGACCAAAAGAATATTTTTCAGTATTTGGAAAAGTTGATGTTGTGTATGTAGACATTGCACAGCCAGATCAAACACAAATTGCAATTGATAATTGTGAAATGTTTTTAAAAAAAGGAGGCTATTTCTTTTTGGTTATCAAAACAAGAAGTATTGATGTTACAAAAGCGCCAAAAAGAATCATTGAAGAAGAAATAGAGAAATTAAAACCAAGATTTGAGGTTTTACAGTCTATAGATCTACACCCCTATGATAAAGATCATGCAATGGTAATTGCAAAATTTAACCACTAGTTATTTCCCATAATTTTCTGAACAGGTTTCCAACTTTTACGCACAAAATTAGGCATTATTTTATTTTTTTTATAATATTTTTTTACAAATTTTACAGTAACAGGATCAGATGGATACCCACTACCCAAATTATGAACTTTTCTTAATTTCATTATGGCTCTATCTCTAGAAACCTTTGCAAGAATGGATGCAGCTGACACTACAACAAATCTACTATCTGCACGATGATACGATTTAATTTTATGATTATTAGATAATCTAGAAATTTCTTTTCCAAATCTAATTGGATTTACATCACATGAATCAACATATGAAATATCTGGATTTAATTTTGAAACAACTTTTGCCATGTATTTTGCCTCTAAACCATTTAGACAGTGTTTCTTTACACTGGCATCGATTATTCTAGGAGAAATTTTTGCAATGTAATAATCATCTACAATTTCAATGATTTTTTTGTATAGATATTCACGTAGTTTAGGAGTAAGTTTTTTTGAATCTTTTACACCTAATGCATTTAATTTTTTAATATTTTTTTTATCCAAGGATATACCAGCTATTACCAAGGGACCCAACATAGGACCACGTCCAGCGTCATCAATTCCACATATTTGCACAAATTTGCTCTCAAAGCAGAAGTATTAAACCGTTATACGTTTAAAAAAAATTGAAAAAAATGGAAATTCCAGATGAAACTTTTCAAGAAATAATCGAAGGAACCACAAAACTTTTGGTTCCAAAAAAATCTCTTACTGATAAAGTACCTCCAAAAAAACCGGCATTTTTTAATCCAAAAGCAAAACTTAACAGAGATTTTTCTATAATTGCATATGCTGCATTTTTAAATAGATTTGATGGTCCAAAAATTTTCTTAGAAGGTCTTTCAGGAATGGGTGCTAGAGGATTACGTGTTGCAAATGAATTGGAAATAGAAAAAGTTGTAATAAATGATCTAAATCCATCTGCCCTTAAAATTGCAGAATATTCAGCCAATCTAAATGGAATAAAAAATATGGAGTTTTCTGAAAAAGAAGCATGTAGATTTTTCAGTAATTATTCAAAAAAAGGTAAACGAGGCTCAATTGTAGACATAGATCCGTTTGGATCACCTGCAGCATTTTTTGACTGTGGGATTAGAGCAACTATGCATGGAGGTTTATTGTCTATTGCAGCCACGGATCTTCAAGTTCTAAATGGACTCTTTCAAGGTGCATGTAAGAGGAAATACGGAGGAGTTCCAGTTAGAACAGAGTATGGAAATGAAATTGCAATTAGACTAGTATTAGGTTCACTCAGAGCAGTAGCTGCAAGACTAGGAGTAGAAATAATTCCAATGTTTGTTGAAAGTGAAATGCATTACTACAGGGTATACGTTAAAGTTAGAAACAGACCAGACCAACAAGAAAATTTAGGATATATTTTACATTGTAAAAATTGCGGACATAGAAAAATTACTATTGAACAAGAACAAGAATGTGAATTATGTAAATTAAAAATAAGTATTGCAGGACCTTTATGGATAGGGAAAATCTTTGATAAAGAGTTTGTCCAAAATATGTTATTAGAAAATTCTAAATTAGAAACGGACAAAGGTTGTGAAAAAATACTTAACAAATGTTTAGAAGAAGCAGAAATGCCAGGAACATATTACACAGTAGATGAAATTGCATCAATAATGAAAGCATCCCCACCAAAATTAGAAAAAGCAATTGTGAGTTTGCGTGAAAATAATTTTTTATCTAGTGTTACAGTGTTTAATCCAACAGGATTTAGAACTAATGCTAACATTAATGAAATAATAAAAATTTTTGAAACTATCCAGTAAAACCTAAACAAACCAGGTATAATTCACTACTTTGTTTCCTACTAGCATCAGGTTTTGTAAGATTAATTCTAACGAATTTTTTCTTGATGTAATCTCTAAATTCCATTGAAAATTCACCATCAAAAATTTTGAATACAGCATTTCCTTTGTGTGCCAAAACTTTATCCATAATTTTTACACAATCATAATTTAATGAAATTTGCTTTGCATGATCAACAGTCCAATTTCCACTGACTTGTGGAGAAAGATCACAAATTACAGCATTAACTTTACGTCCAAAATAAGACATCACTTCATCTATTACATGTTCATCTTCAATATTTTCTCGAATAATATGTGCATTAGGAATTTCTTCAACATAAGCCAAATCAATGCCCATTACATGTCCTTGATTTCCAACTAATTTCACAGCCATTTGAGTCCAGCCACCAGGTGCACATCCAAGATCCAGTACGTTAAAACCAGGACCTATGAGTCTGTATGATTTATTCAAGTCCTGTAGTTTGAATGCAGCCCTACTGCGATATCCTTGTTCATGAGCTAATCTACGATAATGATCTTTGCGTGCATCAGCTAGTTTCATTTAGCAATCACAGGTTTTTTCAATTCAGCAATCACCCAATCTTCAATGAATTGACAAGTTGTAGGACTAATCTCACCTTCAAGTGAGCATTTCTGTTCCACAGTACAAACCAAGCATGGTGCATTTACAATAGATTCTGTACTAATTGGAGTCTTTTTTAAAATTAATTTGTAAGTCCAACGATTACCCTCAAGAAGTTTTTCTCTTGTAATTGTACCCATTCTTTCAAGTTTTAGTGCTAAACGAGAACCAATTTGATTTGTAAGTTTAAGTTTTTTCCACAATTCCCCTTGGAACATTCCATCAGATTCTTTCTCAGCTAAAATATCACAAACTTTGTTTGTCAGTCTTTCCATGTCAACTTTTTCAATTTGAAAATTTTCAATTTCATCATCAGAGAGTTGTTCTTCTAATTCTTCTTCCAATGTTAATTCAGCAATTCTTTTAGCTTCTTCTAATTCTTTTTTAGTTAATTTTTTTACTTTTACAGGTTTTTCTTCAGCTTTCTTTACAGGCTTTACATTGGCTTTCTTGACTACTTTCTTTGTATCGGCTTTCTTGACTACTTTCTTTGTATCGGCTTTCTTGACTACTTTCTTTGTATCGGCTTTCTTGACTACTTTCTTTGTATCGGCTTTCTTGACTACTTTCTTTGTATCGGCTTTCTTGACTACTTTCTTTGTATCG
>CALFHG010000159.1 GCA_937875805.1 uncultured Nitrosopumilaceae archaeon | reverse complement strand
TTTTTCTCTCTGGCATGTTGATTTATGATATTTAGTGCTAGTTAATTGTTATCATAGGTCAGTGAAACAACAAATTATCATTAACTCTCCAAATATTTGATGCCTAAAGATCAATAGTTATACATGAATAAAAATTTTCATCAGGGTTTTTTTGAGCATTATCATATTTTCAGGCATTAAATTAATTGTTCATATCGTGATAATGAATAGAGATTTGAACCAAAGTAGTAAAGCCCCTAGTGAGAATTGTATTGTGCAGCACTACATCAATAGTTTGATATCACATGAGAGATTCAATTTGACATAAAAAAATTACTAAAATCAGATAACAGGGTCATAGATCCTGTGAGTAATAATATCCCGACACCTATTAGTAATAATCCGCTAATTCGTTCAATCCATACCATTTTACTTTTTATTCTGTCAAAGAAAATCAAAAATCTATCTAGTGCAAATGCAGACAATAAAAATGGAATAGCTAAACCTGCAGAATAAACCGAAAGTAATAACGCACCAGTAGATATGGATGAACTAGATGCAGCAATTGTAAGTATTCCTGCCAATATCGGTCCTATACATGGAGTCCAACCTGCACCAAATGCCATACCTACAAAGAATGTACCTGCTTTTCCAGATGTTCTTTTAGAAAGATCGAATTTAAGCTGTCTTTCAAGCCAAGGTATCTTGAAAAGTCCAATCAGATGAAGGCCCAATGCAATTAATACTACACCACCTATTCTTTCAATCCAAATTGATGCATCTAAAAATATTGAACCTGCATATCCAACAGTTGAACCAAGAACTATGAAAACCACAGAAAAGCCAAGTACAAACATTAGACCTCGCCTCATGGTGGTAAGTCTGTGTTTTTGTAGTGTGGTGTTATGTTTCTGAGATAGATCCTTTACACTAAGGCCAGTTAGAAATGAGGCATAGACTGGAATCAAGGGTAGAACACAAGGAGATAAAAAACTTAACAAACCCGCACCAAATGCAACTACTAAGGTAACTCCTAAATCAGCATCAAGAATATTTTCAGAACCATCAGACTCAAATTTGATGTTATTTAGTGCACTATCTACTCTAGATATTGTATCTTCTGACATTGGTTCAAATGCCCCCTTCCACTGATGTAAAATTAGCCCCTCTTTGCTTATGAGAGTGGATTCAGGCACCCCAATAGTTCTAAATGCATACTGAAATTTATCATCAGGGTCATGCCATACAGTATACATAATATTTTGAGATTGCAAAAACTTTTTCATATTTTCTAAAGATCCTTTCTCATCAATACTTACACCGACAACAACAAACTCATCATCAACAAACTCATTTTGTAATCTCTGAAGATCAGGCATTTCTTCTCTGCATGGCTCACACCAAGTGGCCCATACATTAATCAAAACAACTTTTCCATTAAGATCAGATAGAGATACAGGTTTTCCTTCAAGTGTTACTGCAGAATAGTCTGGAGCATGTTTTGGGATTTCTGCATTTACATTCGATACTGTAAATGATGAATAAATTAGCATTACTCCTGAAAATAAAAAAATAATTGCATAGATAGTACGTTTTGATTTAATCATGCATAACTACCAAGCATTAGGGTATTGTTGCCAATTGGACAGAATTATCAATTCCAGTCCACACTATTGAAACGACATTATTTCCACTTGCTATTGCTGGCGACTTTGCCCCATCAACAGAGACAGATTTGTCAAATTTTATGATTTTTCCATCTGAAGTAATCTTTGCGGCAAATATCATCGCCTCTGTTTCACTGTATCTCCAAACTTTATCATTTATTGAGAGACCAGTTGCATCTTCCCATGTAATCCATGTTGTATCATTGTCATCAATAGTAAGATAGACTCTTAGTGGTGGAACCCAATCAGAAGTCAATATAGGAACTGGTTGACTAAATGTTTGTCCATGGTCTGATGATGTTGCATAATATATTCCAGGAGAACTCTCACTTCCAGTATACCAAACAACATGCAAATTTCCTTTGCTATCTACATCCATTGGAGCTCCAACATGAACACACCCATTGAAGTTAAAATTATCTTCATGAATCTTTACTGGACTTGAAAATATTTTTCCACTATTAGATGATGATGCAACAACCATGTCACGAATTTGTGTTTCGCCTTCACCAAAAACCCCACGCCATGATACGTAGACATTACTTTCTGCATCAGTGGCAAGTTGTACATTGCAACAAGGACATGGATTTTCATCCAGGGCTTTTGTTGGCATAAATGACTTTCCACCATCCATGGATTGAGAATATCTAACTGTACTTGGTCTAGATGAATCAGATACTAGATATCCTGTTCCATTATTTTTTACTGGAGAATCTAGCCATGCAACATGAATATTTCCATCTCCAGAAACGGCCATATTTTGAAAGAATTTGCCTGATGGTAATTCATTTGCTGCAATTTCAATAGATGGTAAGAAAGATTTTCCCCCATCCATGGATTGTGTAAATACAAGGGTTCGATATACACCCATAAACAAATTCGGTTCAGGTGTAGAGTTTGCCCATAAAGCATACACTTGACCATCCTTACCAAACGAAATGGCAGGAGCAACTCGACCATCTAATACTACATTACCATCTATTGAATTTACACGTACAGGAGTTAAGAATGATTTTCCATTATCCACAGATGATTTTATGTAGAGATTTGTTATTCCATTTTCAGTACTTGGATAAATAACAAGCATTTTTCCTGAATCATCAATTGCAATATTTGGTGCAGGTTGTGAGTCAGTATTTGTTTGTATTACCTTGATGGGTTCAGTAAATGGCATTGTCATTGATTTGACAGATGATTGTTCTATTTCAACAATATTTGCTTCTTGTTCTGTATTGTTAAGATCAGTCATGAAAACAAATGTCATAGATATCACTGCAATAATTCCAATTATTATTGGAATGACTATTTTATTCAATGAGAATTACCATTCAAATTAAATAAATAGTATTATGGTACATTCTTCGAATAAACTAGTACATTCATTGTTTGTACCAATTTGTTTTTGAAGTAAAATCTTTATCAAAATATTGAATATGATTTGAGTTCAAATAAAATTATAATTTTCTTTATTTTATCAGCTGTTTTTCTCTCTGGAACAATTACTACAACAGTTCATGCAACTGAAAACCCTGGAATATTGATGTTATTTTGTGGCAATAATCCTATCAACAACAAATACAATGTGGATGGAATCTCAGCTGGAAATATCATAGATGGTTGTAAAGAAAGGCTAGACGGTTATTCATGGGGAAGTAGAATTTACATTTTAATTTATGCTCCCGGATGGAACACTGATCCACACAAACTAGACCTAATTGGAAATAATCCTGATAATCCAATCACTGCAAGATCCAGAGAAGGCTCTATGTCTCTTGAAGGTGATGGGTGTAATGGTTTTATCGAGACTGCCCCAGATCATGGCTTATTTTTTGGTTCAGTAAAATTATCAGGAGTTAGAATGGACATTAATGGAGATGGCAGACCAGATGTATTTGGAGGAAATAGATGCCATAAAGGCAATTCAATTATTGATGATGGTTCAGGAAGAGTAGAAGCAAAACAAGAAGGAGGTGTAACTGTCAGTTTTGAGTATTCTAAAGACAAGTTAATCTCTAAAAGTGCACTCTACTCATGGAGAGAGGCCACTCTAGAATTTGACAAAACAGAATATGAGATAACTGATGAAATTGTGTTAACATTAACTGACTTGGACAATCTAAGATGGCCATTTGATAATAAAATTCCTTATGAAATCCATATCTATTCTGATACAGATACATCTGGAGTTTTAGCGGATGCGTATTGGGTTCCTAACTACAAAGGAATCGTGCAAATGAATGGACATTACCCAATAAAATTCAATTTGACATACAATGATGAAAGTGAAGCACCCAATAATGCATTGGGTGAAGGCTCTGGACTTTTACGAGTTTCGCCAGGCGATACAATTTATGCCAAATATGTTGACCGTACACTTCCACGCCCTAACGGAGTCAATGATGATAAAAAAATTCTAGCTAGTAGTACAGTAATCAATCATAATGTTAGGAAGATTTTAGAAGAGTCTTCAATTACTGAATCAACAAATCAGATAAAGCAAATCCAAAACATACCACAGAATATTGTTCCAGACTGGGTAAAAGAGGATGTGGAGTTGTGGGTGGGTGGAGAAATTAACGATTATGAATTTGTTAAATGCATAGGACACCTGCTTGATAGAAAAATTAGTCGTGATTCAAATATAACATTGGTTCCAATATGGAT
>CALFHG010000158.1 GCA_937875805.1 uncultured Nitrosopumilaceae archaeon | reverse complement strand
AACTGCTAAAGCTAAAACTGCTAAAGCTAAAACTGCTAAAGCTAAAACTGCTAAATCCAAAGCTAAAATAACAACTAAAGTAAAAACTCCATGCACACATTGTGAAAAACTCTTTGTTTTTGTAGATAAACATGAGACAAAGTGCAAGAAGAATCCTGAAGTTGTAACTTCTCAAAAAAGTGAATCAATAGCAATAAAAGCATAAGATTTGTTCGTAGCTCATTGACCCCTCCAAATGGATTTTTCCATAAAATGGTAAGTTTGGGGAGTCGTAATTTTTCTTTACAAATTCAAAAATTTGAAAATGGTTATTTTATTTCTGTTACTGAAGGTTCTAACAAATTAGGTTCGATGGTAGTTTCATTAGCTACTGGACCTGCACCAATTACAACTACTATTATTCCATCTAGATCCGAATCTCTTTTTCTAAAACTTATTGCTGAACGAATTAGTACTCGTATGAGGGGGATTGCTTTAGTTTCTACTTTTATTCAAAAACCCTTAGAATCAAATTCTGCAAAAGCCTTAATGTCTGAGATTATGGAGATGATTGAGAATGAGTGATTTAAGAAGCTACATTTCACAAATTAAAAAAACTAACGAACTCAAAACGGTAAAATCTACTGTTTCAACAAAATATGAAATTGCGGGAATCACTGCAAAGGTTGATGGATCTCATGCTGTATTATTTGAAAAAATTAAAGAAAGTAATTTTAAATTAGTTTCTAATTTAGTTGGGACTCGAAAACGATTTGGTATAGCAGTTGGTGGCTCAGAATCTAATATACATGAAAAAGTGATTTCAGCAATTAAAAAAGCTAAAAAACCAAAGATCATTTCTTCAGGAAAATTTATGGAAAACAAGTCAAAAAACCTTCTTTCTATGCCTATTGTGACTCATTTTGAAAAAGAATCCGGTCCTTTTATCACATCATCAATTGCATATGCGAAAAACCCTGAAACTGGAAAACAAAATTCTTCTTTTCATAGATTAATGCCAATTGATAAAACTCATTTTTCAATAAGAATGGTTGAAGGGAGACATCTTCACAGGTGTTTCATAGATGCAAAAGAACATGGTGAAGATCTTAAAATTGCTATTACGATAGGTGTTCACCCTGCAATATTAATTGCTGGTGCATATCAAGCCGACTGGGGAAAAGACGAGATTGATATTGCCAATTCTCTTCTTGGTGGAAAATTAACTTTAGCAAAATTACCCTTTTCCGGATTGAATGTACCTTCTGGTTCAGAAATTGTAATGGAAGGAAAAATCCTTCGTGATCAAACTCATCCAGAATGGATGGTTGAAATGCTTCAGACATATGATCATAAAAGATCACAACCTGTTTTTGAGCTTGAAAATCTATATTTTAGAAATAATCCAATTTTTCATGATGTTTTAGCTGGATATTCAGAACATAGATTATTGATGGGAATGCCAATTGAATCAAAATTAAATGGAGAATTGAAAAAATCATTTTCTCAAACCAAACAAGTCTCAATGACTAATGGTGGATGCAGCTGGTTACATGCAGTAGTACAAATTAAAAAGAAAAATGATTCAGATCCTAAAAAAATTATTCAAAAAACATTCGAATCTCATCGTTCATTAAAACAAGTGACCATAGTCGATGAAGACATTGATCCTAATAATGCTGAATCCGTAGAATATGCTATGGCCACAAGGTTTCAAGCTGATAAAGATTTAGTTATTATCAAAAATGTTCGTGGCTCTAGCTTGGATCCATCAAGTGATCAACAAAAATTACAAACTGCTAAAATGGGTATTGATGCAACTAGGTCTCTTTCTAAACGTCCAGAAGGATTTGAGTTAGCCAAAATCCCAAAAATTGATAAAATTAAACTCGAAAAATATTTCAAATAACCAAAATCAACTGATTCAATTAAATTAAGAATAATAATTAGATAAAAAATGTCATCAGAAAGTTCCAATATGCGAGAAAAAAGCCCTTCGGAGTCTCATGCTGAAGTAATTGTTCGAATGTTTCCTTCTGATGCAAATCCAGCAGGAAATGTCTTTGGAGGTGAAATTTTAAAACATATTGATATGGTTGCAGGGATTGTTGCTCAACGTCATAGTCAATCAAATGCAGTTACTGTCTCTATGGATAGTGTGAATTTTTTGAAACCTGTTTTTGTTGGAAATGTTCTTTCATTAAATGCTAGAATAAATTATGTTCATAATTCATCAATGGAAATAGAAGTTAAAGCTGAAGCTGAAGATATTATAACTGGAATTAGAACTATTACTGGATTCGCTTTTGTAACATTTGTATCTCTTGATAAAAATGGTAAACCTACACCTGTTCCTAAATTAGCTTTAAAAACAGATGATGATAGAAGAAAATTTGAAGAAGGAAAAATCCGAATGGATACTAGATTAAAAAATCGTCAAAAATAATCTGTTGTACCACCATAGATCCATTTAAGAATAATGAAAACTCTCTTTAGTTAATGTCAGATCAAACAAAAAATAATGAATGGGATTCATTATGGCAAGAATATACAAAATCACTTGAAAATTGGAAATCTCTTTTTGAGCAAATTCAAAACGCAAGTAAAGATATGCAATCAAAATTCAATGGTGTTTGGGATAAAGCAAATGTTGAATCAAGTGCTGAAACCATGAAATTATTTGGAGAAAATTGGCAAAAAGCTCTTAATGATGTTGGAATGAATTCTTTCAAAGAATTTGGAGAAAATTGGCAAAAAGCCCTTAATGACACTAATGCATCCACATTCAAACAATTTGCTGAGCATTGGCAAAAAACTCTAAGCTCATCTGGTTTAGATCAGATGAATGTTTATGGCGAAATGATGAAAAAATTTGCTGAAACTTGGACTTCAATGTGGCCAAAATCTCAATAAATTATTGAATCTAGAGAAAAATTTCTCTTTTTTTGTACATGTATTGGATTAGAAATTATGACTGCAATAGGCGTACAGGATATTTAGAAGAGTATGTGTTATCTTTTATTTCTATGATTGTTTTTGGTAAACTATTATTTTCCATTTTATCGTGGAATATTTTGATAGAAAAAATTTCAAACAGAAGATTATTAAAATATGGAAAGAATAAAACCCTGATTAATTTATAATTTTTTGGTGTCAATTACACAGAATGAATGTTATGTAGAATTATCTAGTTTTGATGATTTAGCAAGATTTGCATGTGCATTACAACAGTATCCTAAGAGAGTTTATTCTCAAGAACTAAATGGTATTAGAATTATCTCAAGTAGTTTAATCCTTGCAAATACTTTGTTGATTTTTTATACACCAATGCAAAAATCCGGAAGATATGTTTCATATCAAATTAATTCTGGAAAAGAAATTTGTAATGTTGTAGAATCTATAAAAATTAATTCCCTTTATGCTCCTATTATTCACATGGAATCTAAAATTTCATCTTTACGTGTAAAATCAAAGAAAATATCTGATCAATTTCATCCTATCTTGGTAAAAGATTTAGGTAGTTTATCTCGATTAACATATGATCCAGAATTTCCAGAAGAACAAAATCTTACACTTTATGCATTACCTCACAAAAAATCTTGGGTAATGGGATACATTACTTCTCTAGTAATGGATAAAGTATACTATAATTTCAATTACATTGAATTAGACTCAGAGCCTACTAAACATTTTGTTAAATATCGAGGAAATCAAGGCCAAGATCCAGAATTTTCTGATAATTTTGATCATGGCTATTCCTATTTACCAATAGTCAAAATTAAATCAGAAAATTCCATTTTTGGATTATAGATTAAATTCTTAATTATTTCTGGTTAATTCTTTAATTTTTTTCCTTGATTCTTCCACTAATCGTTTCATTACTGGAATGTATATTTCAGCAGCATAAACAATTTCAATATTTTCATCATTTTCACTATTCAAAAATGTAGATGCTATGACCTGATTTTCTTCAACTTTAGGCTCATTTTTTTCACGTCTTTTATGATTAATAATCTCTAAAAATATTGGTAATTGTCTTTTTATTTCAATTTCTAATTCATCCTTAGAACGTAATTTTTTATCATTTAAAGGAACTTTGATTTCTTGATTAACATCATCTTTGTATCTATCTAATGCCCTAATCATAATTTTAACATCTGGTAATTTTTTAAATTTATTTCTAAAATTACATATACCATTCATAAAATTTGGATATGGATTATTGTGCTCTTCAGTATATTTTGTTCTAAACCATTCTGAAAATTTAATTGCATTTTCATCATTCTTTAATTTTGCTTTCTGATAAAATGTTTCTTCAGTTATT
>CALFHG010000157.1 GCA_937875805.1 uncultured Nitrosopumilaceae archaeon | reverse complement strand
ATTTCTGAGGCTAAAAAAGTAGGAATTGATGGATTTATCCTTCCAGACATGTCAATTGAGGAATCAAAAGAGTACCTACAGGCTGCAAAAAACAAAGCAGATACGATATTTCTAATTTCACCAAATACAAGCAAAGCAAGGATTCAAAAAATATCTAAAGCATCGTCAGGATTTTTGTATCTTGTGGCAGTGTTTGGCACCACAGGAGTAAAGACTGGAATTAAAAAATACACGCTTGATGCAATAAAGCAAGTCAAAAAACAAACCAAGGGGAAAATTCCAATAGGAATAGGATTTGGGGTTTCAACACCAGATGATGTGAGAAAATACATCAAAGCAGGGGCAGATGCAGTAATTGTTGGAAGTGCATATTTGAAATTAATTGAAAAAACACCTCAAAACCAACTTGAATCTAAAATCGCATCATTTACAAAAAGTCTCAAAAAACAAACAATTCTCTAAAAATAACACGTCAAAGTTGGCGGTCAAAGAGACAAACGTTCATGGATATGGAACTAATTTTTAGTCATGGCCGCCAAACTAGAAGTTCTCACATTATAGTATACAGAGAGAAATAAAACAAAGATGGTTTCAACTCCTAAAATTCATTTGAAAAGAAGGTAAATTATTCACAATTGTAAAGATCGAAATTATTTAAAAATTAAAAATTTTGAGCGAGTCAAAAACAATGTAGATACAAGACCCACACTCAAAATACTTAATGCTAAAAATCCAAACTCTGGAATAACTTTTGTTCCCATAATTTTAATTTCAGCAGAATTTGTAGTGATAGGAATTATCAGTTTAGTGCCAGAGGAGGTCATTTCTGTTTCAAAATCAGTTATCACTCCATCAACTAAAACAGCATTTGGGTTTTCAATTAATTTTTCAGGTAGTGTCAAAGTGATTTGTTCATTTTCAGAATGACCAGAAATTTTAAACGTCAAGCTTTTGTCATTAGGGTTAACGTGAACTGCATTTTGTAAATTTGTATCAAGAATGTATTTGATTCTAAAACCTAAACCATCATCACTATACCCAGAACCTACATTGTCAATAGATTTTACATTGCCTGGATTTTTGACTACGTGAACTACACCATTCATCCATTCATGAAGTACACAGTAATAGTAAAAATCTCCAAGTTCGTCAAATTGCATAGTGTAAGATTTTCCCGCAGTAAAGAC
>CALFHG010000156.1 GCA_937875805.1 uncultured Nitrosopumilaceae archaeon | reverse complement strand
AATACACTAAAATTACTTTGCTAAAAGATCTGAAATTGCTTTTAAGATAGAGTTGAAATCAATCAATGCAAAACAAAATCCCACCATAGTCTACTTAAAGAAAACAAACTTTCAGAACTAAAATCACTCACACTCTTGACAAAATGGAGATATTGATAGTAATAGTATGAATGAGAACAGTACAAAAAATGACAAATTTTATACAAATTGTACTCAGTATTTTGAATTTTTACGCAAAAAAGGCATTACAGACTATGATTTTGAAGATGAATACTATTTCACCATGCCTGCAATATCAAGTCATTAGATAACAGAAGATTTACGAACTATACATAATCGCATATGTTGTGGATATAGAGTTACAAGATTTTGCAGATAGAGCAGTTAGTTATGCTGAAAAATCAGGAGTGGAATACTGTGATGCCAGAGCAGAACAACAAGAACGAAAATCAGCTCTGTTAGAAAATAATGAGATAGAATATGTTAGAACAAATGATGATAGAGGCATAGGAATTAGAATAATCAAAAATAACGTATGGAGTTTTTGTTCAATAACAAATCCAAAATCTTTTGAACAAATAAAAGATGCAATTGATAATTAAATAAAAAGTACCATAAATAATAAAAAAAATAAGATTGATATGTATCCAAATAATTTGAAAAAAACTAAGATTGATTACAAAGTAGTAAAAAAACCAGAATTAGAAGAGATAATAAAAATTGGAATTGAATGTAGTAAAATTATTTTAGAGACACCAAAAATAAAAAAATCCATTGTCAACCCATGGTATACATTAAATTCAAAATATTTTGTAAATTCTGAAGGTTCAGAGATTTTACAAAATTTTACAGATACTATAGTAGACATGATATCTATTGCTCATGAATCTGGAATAACTCAATCAGTAAACATTACAGAAGGAGGAAGAGGAGGATTAGAACAAATAATCAATGAAAATAAAATTCAGCAAAGTGCAAAAGAAATTGCATTAAAAGCATCACAGTTAACACTTGCAAAACCAGCTAAAGAAGAAAATGCAACTGTAGTAATGAACCCAGACTTTGTAGCATTACTTGCACATGAAATACTTGGACATCCATCAGAAGCTGACAGAGTATTAGGAAAAGAGATGGCATGGGCAGGAGGAGCATGGTGGAAAAATAAACTTGGAGAAAAAATTGGTTCAGAAAATCTAAATGTATTTGATGATCCTACAATAAAAGAAAGTTTAGGATGGTATCAATTTGATGATGAGGGCGTTGAGACTAAAAAAACAACCCTTGTAGAAAAAGGAGTTTTAAAAAATCATATGCAAAATAGAGAAACAGCACAAATATTCAATTCTGCACCTACAGGAAATATGAGGGCAACAAATTATCGATTTATGCCGTTGATACGTATGGCATGTACATGTATTGGCAATGGAGATTGGAACGTGCCTGAGATGATAAAAGATGTCAAACATGGTTACCTAATTTCAAATATGAAAATTCCCTCAATTGACATGAAACGATACAATTGGAGTATTTCTTGTCAATATGCACAAAAAATTGAAAATGGCGAAATTACAGATTTGTTAAGAGATGTAATTGTGATGGGCACAGCACCCAAATTCTTTGAGTCAATTGATGCATGTGGTAATGATTTCACAGTGAGACCAATAACTAATTGTGGTAAAGGAGATCCAATGCAATCAATGATAATGGGTAATGGAGGTCCCACAATAAGAGGAACTGCAACAGTAAAGAGTGTAAATTAGAAAATGAGTAAAAAATTAGAAATCATTAAACAAAAAGTAATCAAATGCACAAATTGTGAACTTTGTAAAACTAGAACCAATTCAGTTCCAGGTAAAGGAAATTTTCACTCAAATGTAATCTTTGTAGGTGAAGCACCAGGAAAAAATGAAGACAAAAACGGAGAGCCATTTATCGGAATTGCAGGAAAAAGACTTTCAATGGCTCTAGAAGGAGCAGGGATTTCAAGAGATGAGGTATACATTACAAATATCGTAAAATGCAGACCCCCAAAAAATAGAGTGCCAACTACAATTGAAAGAGAGACATGTAAAGAATACTTGAAACAAGAAATAACAATTATCAAACCAAAAATAATCTGCATTTTAGGAAATACTGCATTTAATTCTATTTTAGGAGGTTCAGAGATAACAAAATTCAGAGGGAAACTAGTCAAAAAAGATGATCAATTATACTTCTTGACTGTTCATCCTGCAGCTACAATTTATAATCAAGAATTAATCAGCGTGTTAAAAAAAGATATCATAAAATTATTTAATTTAATTGTAAAGTTAAAAAATAATAAAAAAGTGAAAATAGATATTGACTATACTGAATAGAGAATTTTATTCAAAGGATACTGTAACAGTAGCAAAAAATCTTTTAGGAAAAAAGATAATTCGGATGATAGGTCAAAATGAAATATCAGGTATAATTACAGAGACTGAAGCGTATGGGCATAATGATGATGCTGCAAGTCATGCATTTAGAAAAATTACAGATAGAAACAAGGTGATGTTTGAAAAAGTAGGTTTTGCCTATGTCTATTTCACATATGGAATGCATTTTTGTTTTAATGTAGTAGCAAAAAATCCTAAATTAGCAGCAGGTGCAGTCCTTATCCGTGCAATCAAGCCTGAAAATGGAATCAAAATCATGCAAAAAAACAGAGGAAATCCTAATTTGAAAAATCTCACAAATGGACCGGCAAAATTAGCACAAGCCCTAGAGATAACCAAAGAGCAATACGGTATTGATTTGACAAAAAAATCAGAATTATACATTACAGAAGGAATAAAATTTAAAAAAATAATCTCATCACCAAGGATAGGAATCACAAAAGGGGCAGACAAGTTATGGAATTTTAAAATTAATATCTAATCTTTATTATTTTCATCTTCGTTATTTTCATCCAAAGTCCATGGTGCAAACTTTCCAAGAATTCTTGCCCAATCTAACCTCAACAGCAATATGATAACTGCAGTCATCATTGCAGCAAAAACAACAATTCCAATGTATATTGGAGTGGTGTCATTTACATTTTCAAGGAATGGTTCTACTAGAGACAATCCCAAATGATGTGAAATAAGTATAATTGAATAACTTAGAACAATTTTTCCAGTAAGAGTTGCTATAAAGAATCGCCTAGGATTGTATTTTGCCAATCCCAATGGAACATACACTAAATCATCAGGAATCGGGGTTGCTGCAGCAAAAAATGCAGCTGCTGCACCATATTTTTTAATTAATCTTTCAAATGGGCGCATTCTCTTTCGAGTTTTTTCATTAATCATGCTTCGCCCTCTAGAACTAAGATAGAAAATAATTTGTTTTGCAGCAGTTGCAGTAACTGCAGATACTATTGCCAAAATATGTAGATCATATTGGTCCCCTACAGACATTGTAGCAAGAAGTAAGAATCCTGGCAAGGGGACAAAAGGCACTAAAGAACCAAAGAAATTAACTAAAGATAGAAGAAGATATCCTACATCAGGTGCAAACGGAAAGATATCAACAAAATCCACAAATCAAACTGTTTTCGGGCCGTATTTAATTAAATCTAGAACAAAGAAAGATACCATTCATTAAAATATCATCTTTTTAGAACTCTATCAGATGTCAAAAAAAGATTTTGAAACTATTTGTGATGCAATTGTAGCAATTAGTCCATTTATCAGATTTGTAGGCGCAATTGGTGAAAGTGGAAACCTGTTAGCATACAAACGAAGACCAGATTTAATTCCATTATTAGATGAAAAAAATACCCAGTATCAATTTTCACATATTGCAATGAAGACAGATTTGGAAGGATTTTTTGATAAAAATCTAGGAGAGATTGAATTTGTCTGGGAAGAAAGGAAAAAGGTGCAAACCATTTCATTTGCAATTAAAAAATCAAGAATCTGGATATCAATTGATAAAAAAGTCATTAGATCAGAAATGTTAAGAATCATCGATTGGTGTCTACCAATTGTAAAAAAATATTCTTAACACATGAAATGCCCATACTGTGAAATTGATTTAGATTCACTTTGTATGACGGATGGATTAAAACACATACTAGAACATAAAAAGAAAATACAAAATTAAAATATTTGAATAATTTCTAAAAAATATGGAAAAACCAGATGAAGTTCAAAAACTAATTGATGAGATTAATTTTAGAAAATCAAATCCTAAAAATTATGAAGAAATGAAA
>CALFHG010000155.1 GCA_937875805.1 uncultured Nitrosopumilaceae archaeon | reverse complement strand
ACGGTAACATGGTAAAAAATTAAAAACTATTGAATTTAATGTTTGATGAATAATTTTCTAAGGTTCGTCATTAGGAAAAGATATGGCTAAAATATTATCTCCACGGAGCAATATTTTTCCAAGTTTATCATGTTTCTCTTCAGAAACATCTTCAGCATTATCTAATGAGAGATTCATATGAATATCAAAGTCTTTGAGAACTCCCTCAATAGTTTTAGTATTTCTTAATCGTAGTGAAATGACTTTATCTTTATTATTTCTCATTAATGTTGAAATTTCATCGGCCATAATTATCACTAAATTCTAAATTGCTCCTATTTTTTCTTGCTTACTTGCATGTATAAGTCAACAGTACCACTTCCGATTGGAATGTTACTACCAACAATTACATTTTCAGTAATACCTTTGAGTTGTTCAACTTCACCCATAAGTGCAGCGTGTGCAATTGTTGGGACTGTAATTTCAAATGCTGCTCTTGCAAGAACACTATCTTTAGTACCGGCAATTCCGTGTCTACCAATTTGTTGCATGTATCCTCTGGAACACATCAAATCTGACACCAACATAATGTATCTATTATCAACTTCTAATCCTTGATCACCCAAAGTATGGTTGAGTTCATTAATCAATGAATTTCTTGCAGCCTCAATTCCCAAAGTGCCTGCGATTTCAAAGACATTGTTTGTTCGGACATTCTTTTTATCAATGCCTTTTACTTCAAGCACTTTGGCAATGTTAGAACCAGTTGTTTGAATAACCCATTCATCGTCTTTTTGGACTAGTGTTACTCGTTCGACATCTGGAACTCCTTTAACAGTAGTGTTGAGAACTTTATTTCTAATTGCAATAGCAATTGCAGTGTCAGCCTCATCTACCAAATTCAAAGTGATTAATTCGCCAACAACTTCCATTTTGAATTTCTTATTTGATGAAAGTACTGCTTCTACTTCGGCAACAGTGCATCCTCTTTCTTTGAGTCTGTTAGGACTTAGGATTAATTTAATATTTGTAGAATAATCTGTTTCAGTATCAGCAATCAATGCACTAACTTTAGTTTGCAATACATTTCGTGCAACTTCAATTGCCTTTTCTCGAGATTTCTTTGATTCCTCATCAAGGTAAATATCCATAGTTGGAGTGACAGGTTTCTTTCTAGCATCAACTAGTTCAATTAATCTTGGAAGACCCAAGGTAACGTTTCTTTCTTTAATTCCTGCAAAGTGGAAAGTTCTCAAGGTCATCTGAGTACCAGGTTCACCAATTGATTGTGCTGTGACGATTCCTACTGCTTGACCAGGTTCTACTTGGGCTTTATTGTAAAGTGAAAGTCCTTTCTTACATACTGCCTCAACACCTTCTTTACTCAAGCTAGATTTCTGTAAGGCCTCAATTACAAGTTTAGTTAATCTTGGATTAAACGTCTTTGTGTATTTTTTAGTTAAAGTTTCAGTTTCTTCTTTGGTTGCTTTCTTTCCAGAATCAGTCATTGTTTGTGATTCTGCTAATCTACTTGCATTGAATGCCTCACCATGATCACTTTTTTGCACATCTATTCCATCCTCACCATATAGGAATTGAACAATGTGACCGTGTGGATCCCTTACTGTTCCATCATATTCTAATCTAATGTGTTCTAATGCGTTAATCAATCTACGTTGCATGTAACCACTTTGTTGTGTTCTAACTGCAGTATCTACTAGTCCTTCACGACCACCCATTGCGTGGAAGAAGAATTCTAAAGCAGTAAGACCGGTTCTATAATTTGATTTTACAAATCCATGTGCATCAGGATTACTATCATGTTCTTTGTAATGGGTTAATGCACGATTACTAAAACCAAAACTCATTCTATTTCCTCTTCTTGATTGTTGTCCCAAGGCACCTGCCATCTGACCTACGTTAAGTGCTGAACCTCTGGCTCCAGTTGTTGCCATAATTTTACCAGCATTACTATCATCAAGGGAATCATTTGCAGTAGCTCCTGCTTTTTCTCTTGCTTTACCTAATTCATTAACAATGTAGGCCTCTAATGCTTCCTCAGCCTTCATACCTCGAGTTAGTTTTAGAGTTCCTTTTTCATATTGATCACTCAAATCAGATACAGTATCATAAGTTGCTTGAATATCATCCAGGATTTGTTGTACATTCTTTTCTGGTACTTCAAGATCACCATATCCATAACTGAAACCATAGTGGGTGATGAATTGTTTTACCATGATAAGAATAGAGTTTAAGAAACTTTTACCGGCTTCATTTCCATAGTCTTTTGTAATTCTGTGTAAGACACTTTCTGGCTCTTCAGCACCGATAGATGTTTTATCAATAACACCACTGATTAATTCACCATTTTTAATTACAACATCTTTTTCTGGACCTTTTGTTCCTTTTGACCATTTTGATGTAAGGGTATAGTTGAAGTCTTTTGGAAGGAATAATGAAAATAATTGTTTTCCAGTGTATGCAGGACCATCTTTTGTTTTAGTTCCAGGTTTTGGAAGTGCATCAGTGTAACCACCAAGCATTGCATAGTTTGAAAATTCTTGAACAGATAGTACAGTATCATCTTTAGTTAGAAGATATGCACCAGTTACAAAGTCTCTTAGTGCTCCAATAATTGGACCGCCGTATCTTGGAGAAATCAGTTGGTCTTGAACTCTCATCAAAAGAATTGCTTCTGCTCTTGCTTCCTCACTTTGAGGAACGTGGAGATTCATTTCATCACCATCAAAGTCTGCGTTGTATGGTGGACATACAGAAGGATGTAATCTGAAAGTTTTACCTGGAAGTACTCTCACATAGTGAGCCATGATAGACATTTGGTGCAGGGATGGCTGTCTGTTAAACATAACAATATCACCATCTGCAAGATGTCGTTCAATCAAATATCCAACCTCAAGGGTTTCAGCAATTGTAGAACGATCTTCTACGAAATCTAATCTAATCTTTACACCATCTGGTCTTACAATATAGTTTACACCTGGATGATTTTCAGGTCCATTGATTACTAATGTTCTCATTCTGTCAATGTTCCAATCAGTAACAATTTCAGGAATGGTTAGTTTCATTGCAACTTGTTCAGGAACTCCAACTTCAGATAAATCCAAGTTAGGATCTGGTGAAATTACAGTTCTACTAGAAAAGTCAACTCTCTTTCCAGATAATGAACCTCTAAATCGTCCCTCTTTTCCTTTTAGTCTTTGAGTTAATGTTTTGAGTGGACGTCCAGAACGATGATGTGCTTGAGGAATTCCAGAAACCTCATTATCAAAGTATGTTGTAGAGTGATATTGTAACAAGTCAACTAAATCTTGAACGATTAATGGTGGAGTTCCAGCTTCTTTACTTTCCTTTAGTCTTTGATTAACTCTAATGATATCTACCATTTTGTGTGTCAAATCATCTTCAGATCTAATTCCAGTTTCAAGAATAATTGAAGGTCTAACAGTTACAGGTGGAACAGGTAATGCTTGTAGAATAAACCATTCTGGTCTAGCAGTAATTGGATCATAATTTAGTAATGATAAATCAGCATCAAGGATTTGTGTAAATCTTTCTCTAATTGTAATTGGTAATAATCTATGTTCACCAATTTCAGTTTTCTCTACAAAGATTGTTGGTTTTGTAAAGACTAGTTCGTATTGGGTTTTTCCACAGTGAGGACATTCTTTTGCTTTTTTGGCCTTTTCAATAATTTGTTCTGGAATACGTTTTTGTGAAATTACAGTATAAGCTGCATGTTTATCTTTAATTTTTTGAAATGCGTTAAGATCGTCTTGAGGCACTTTAAGTCTGGCACATGAACGGCATGTTGATTGTAATAATTTGTAAATATTATCAATAAATGCAATGTGTAAAATTGGTTCTGCAAGTTCAATATGTCCAAAGTGTCCAGGACATCTTGCAGCAGTATTTCCACAGGTAAGACATTTTTGTCCAGGCTCAAGGGTTCCCAATCTACCATCCATAAGACCTCCTTGTACCGGCATTCCATCTTCATCATATGTTTCAGGAGCAGTGATTTCTGCTACAGAATATTTTCTAATTTCAGTTGGTGACCATACTGAAAAACGAATTCCATCAATTGCTTTAATTGCTTGTACAGACATTAAATTTTCTCCTTGATCAATAATCTTGGTGCAACGTTAAGACTCTGCATTTCTTGTAACAATAATTTGAATGCATAAGCTACAGATACTGATGATACTTTGGCTTTATCACCACAGACTCTGCAAACGTATTTTCTTTGTTTAACATCATGATATGCAACAAGACCACATCTCTCACATACGAAAATATCAGACTTGTCAGACTCATCTAACAATCTATCTTTAAGAATCATTGAAGCACCATATGCAATTAAACAATCTCTCTCCATTTCACCAAATCTTAATCCACCACCTCTTGCTCTACCTTCAGTTGGTTGTTTAGTCAACATCTGAACTTGTCCACGAGCTCTTGCATGGATTTTATCTGCAACCATGTGGTGTAGTTTTTGATAATATACAACTCCAATGAAGACATCTACTGGGAATGCTTTTCCAGTTCTACCATCATACATTGTTTCTTTACCAGAATATTCAAAACCGTGTGCATCCATTACTTCTTTAACTTCAGGCATTTTTTCTCCCACAAATGCAGAACCATCAAATCTTTTTCCACGTAATGCAGCTGCTTTACCACAGATAGATTCCATCATCATTCCAACTGTCATTCTTGAAGGGAATGCATGAGGATTAATCAAAACATCGGGAGACATTCCTTCTGCAGTGTAAGGTAAGTCTTCTGCTTTAGCTAAAATTCCAAGTACACCTTTTTGTCCATGTCTTGATGCAAATTTATCACCAATTTCAGGGATTCTCATGTCTCTTGCTCTAATTTTATACATTTTTCCACCTTCATTTGATTGAGTCATAACTACAGTGTCAATTACTCCAGCTTCTGATGGTCTTACACCAATAGAAGTATCTCGTCTGTATGGACCAGAAGATTCGAATTCTCTATACTCTTCCATAAATCTTGGAGGACTAGTTTTTCCAATTAAAATATCTCCACCTTTAACTGGAGATTCAGATGCAACTACACCATCATCTTCAAGTAATCTGTATGCACGTTCACCTTTGTAACCTCTGATGTTATCTTCAGCGTTTGGAATTTCAAAGCTATCACGCATTCCACCAGGATATTGTTTTGCTTCAGCATCATAAATTCTAAAGAAGAAAGTTCGACCTAATCCTCTATCAACTGATGATTGACTCAACACAATTGCATCTTCAATGTTGTAACCATCAAATGGTAATACTGCAACAATACAATTCTGTCCAGCTGGTCTATCTTCTAATCCTAAAAGTTTCATTGCCTTTGTATTAACAATTGGAACTTGAGGATATAGCATAAGGTGTTGTCTAACATATGTACTGGTATTCATCATTGGTGTTGAAAATCCTAAACTTTGTTTTGCCATTGCAGATTCGTATGTGTTTCTTGGAGATTGATTATGTTCAGGATATGGAATGATTGAAGCCCCTGCACCCAATATTGATGGTGTGAATACTTCCAAGTGAGTATGTTTCTTTGTATCTTTTTCATCCAAAGCGACATAGCAATTTTCTTCTTCATTTGCATCAATGACTTCCAAGATTCCCATTCTCAAAAGATCAGTCCAAGAAAGTAATTTCTTTGAAATTTTATCTAGTAATTCTGAAGTTAGTAATGATTTGTTATCTTTGATAATAATTAATGGACGTAGTACTCTACCGGCATTACAATTGACATAGAGTCTTCTTGTTGAGCCTTCAATGTCTGATTTATGGAATGATATTCCAACGTGAGGATGAACTTTTGAAGTTCTTCTTAATTCTCTAAGGGATTGTGCTAACTCTCCACCCTCTTTGTAATATCCAATTAATCGTCCATCTACGAATACTCTAGTTCCATCTTTTTTCAAATCTTCTTTTGCATCAAAGAAATGTACAGTTCCAAGATCAAAGATTTTTTCTACAATTTCTTCAGATTGGACATTTACAGAAATGATTCCAGATAATGCTAAATTTTTCACTAAACCACAGTTTGAGCCTTCAGGGGTTTCACTTGGACAGATTCTTCCAAAGTGAGTTGCATGTAAATCTCGAGCTTCAAAGTTTGGTTGAGTTCTACTTAATGGAGATTGAATTCGTCTGAGATGACTAATTGTTGAAAGGTAATTGGTTCTATCAAGTAGTTGTGTAACACCTACACGTCCTCGTCCCCAGTTTCCAGTTGCAATAGCATTGTTTAGTTTGTCAGTGATAATTCCAGGACGAATTGCTGCAGCAACTGCATTAATTCCACGTTTTTGACCAGAACGTTCTAGTTGATATTTCATATCTCTAACCAAATTTCTAAATGCAGTTCTAAATAGATCTGCTAACATTTGTCCTGCAAATTTGATTACTTTATTTCCATAATGATCTTTATCATCAGGGGTAATCCAACCAAGTTTTAATTCTAATAATTTACAAGCTGCCTCACCCAAGAACTGGGCTTTTTCTTTTCTGTTTTCTGGATGTTTACCCAAGTGTGGTAAAAGTCCCCAATCAAGTAATGTCTCAGCACGTTTTATCTGGAATTCCTCTAACATTCCAGGTGCAATTCTTTTACTGATGTATACAATTGCATCTTTTGATGTTGGCACATCACCTGCTTTCTCAAATGAACCTTCTAATTCATCTTGAATTTGATCAACTAATGAAACTACAGATGCAATTTCTCTATCAGATTCTAATCCAAGTGCTCTCATTAAGGTAACAACTGGAATATCAACTGGAGAACCAGGAATTCTAGCAACAATCAATCCATCATTTTTCATGACAAGTTCTAGTTTTGCACGATAACCAACAATTGAAGAATATACCTTGGCTTTGAAAACAATGTTTCCACCAACAGTTTCTCTATCCACAATTATTTTATTATAAGAAAGATCTTCTAATCCAACAATTACACGCTCTGAACCATTGATGATAAAGTAACCACCAGGATCACTTGGATCTTCTTGTGAATCAATTAATTTTTGAGTAGAGAAATTATTCAAGATACAAGCATTTGATTTTGCCATAACAGGTACATCTCCAACGTGTACAAATCTAGATTCTAAAATTTTTCCATCTTCTATAACACTTGCCTCCATCATAATAGGTGCAGAGTAAGAAACATTTCTCAATCTTGCCTCAGCTGGAGTGATGTGAGTGATTGAACCATCAAGCTCCATCATTCTTGGTTGTTGAAGTTTTACTTTACCTAGTTGAATCTTGTAAGGATACTCTGCATTTTCAATATCAATTTGTCCAACTTCATTAATGATACTTTGAAGTCCTCTTTCTAAAAATTCATCAAATGAGTTTAAATGTTGACGTGCTATGCCTTCACGTTTCAAGATATCTTGAATTATTGGCCATCTTTTAGTTGAAGGATCTACCATTTAGACTTCCACCACATATCGATAATACAGACTTTCACCAGCAGTTGAACTTGTTCGAGTGATCTTAATCATATCTCCTGGTTTTACACCTAGTCCCAAAATTGCAGGATCAGTGGCAAAAATTAAGGGTAATTCAGTTGGCTTACAATTGTATTTTTTTAAAATTTCTTCACCTTCTTGTTTAGTCATAATTTCATGTTTTGGAACATAGATATGATCAGGTACTAGAACTTGATTTTTCTTAGTTGCCATTTACAAATTCTCCATGTTGAACATCAAATGTAACAGAAAATAATACACACAAACTGTCAAAAATTCGCTTTCTGGTTAATATATATGTAATTTCAACTTTGTCGGAAAACACTATTTTTTCTATTTTGTCAATAAATTTTTTCGCAACCTTAAATAGTACAAATTCAGGCGTAAAAATAATGAAATCACAATTGACGGTGTTTGCCTTAACTGCAATTTTATTTGCAAGTATTGGTATGGCACCAGCATTTGGACAAATACAAAGCTCGATTGTTGTTACTACAGACAAATCTTCGTATTCAGAAGGTGAAATAATCTTAGTAACAGGTGAAGTAAGAGATCTATATTCAGGAACTCCAGTAAGTTTGATAGTTAAGAATGACAATGCAATTGTTGCTCTTGCTCAACTAACAGTTGGGGCTGACAAAAAATTCAGCACTGAAATTACAGCAGGTGGAACAATGAAGACATCTGGAAGTTACACAGTTGAAGTAACTTATGGAACCCAAAATCGTGTAGCAACAACATCATTTGAATTTGGAGGATCTACAGTTATTCCAACTGAAGTTCCATCCACTGTAACTGACAAAACAGTTTCAGTTCAAGGTTCTAGTGATTTGATAGGATATGAAATTACAGGTGGAAAAATATTAGGTATCACACCTAGTGTAGAAGATAATTCACTAATCATATCTATTGATGCTACAAGCGATGGTTCACTTACACTCACAATCCCTAGATCAGTATTGGATGCATTAATTGATGGTGTAGATGATGACTTTTTCGTCTTAGTTGATGGAGAAGAAGTAAACTTTGAAGAAACAACATCTTCAACAGATAGAGTACTCACCATAGCATTCCCAGCAGGGGCTGAAGAGATTGAAATAATCGGCACATTTGTAGTCCCAGAATTTGGTACAATCGCAGCTATGATTCTAGCAGTAGCAATTATCTCAATAATTGCAGTTTCTGCAAAATCAAGACTTAGTATTATACCAAGATACTAAATTTCATCTTTTTTTCTCTTTTTAAATATACATAAATAACAATAATGTTGGATGAAAATAGATGAATTTTAAACGTTCTACAACATCAATGGCAATAGCCCTCATGGCATTGTCATTAGTTTCAATGACTTCAATTCAGCAAGAAGCTTTTGCTCAAACTCAGGGAATGTCTATTACAGCAACAACTGATAAAGTAGGAAATACGATTACCATCACAGGTGAAACGATTTCAGATTATACAGATGTCACATTCACCGTAATATCTCCAAGTGGAAATAACGTAGTAGGTATTGATCAAGTATCTCCTGATAATGATGGCAAATTTGCTACAGCATTTACAATCGGTTCAGGTTGGAAAGAAAATGGATTTTATACCATAGTAGCAAAACAGGGTTCATCATCATTGTATGAATTAAAAGTGCTTGTTGAAGTAACAAACGGCGTAACTCTAAGAAGCACTTCTGTAACTGAATCTAATTTAGAAACAGGGATTTTCACACCAAGTGAAAACAATGCTGCAAGAGATGCAGGAATCATGCTTGATGCAATAGTTATCGAGAATGGTTCTACAATGTTTGAAGTTACCGGAACAACTGACAGAGTGAGTCAAGATATCACATTAAAGGTGGTTGCACCAAATGGTAATGTGGTAAAAGTAGCTCAAGTGTCACCAATGCTTAGTGGAGAATTTTCAGCTGAAATCACAGTAGGTGGATCATTATGGAAACAAGATGGTTTTTACACTGTAACTGTACAACAATTTGACGATCCAAAATATACTGCATCAACTGATGTAGATATCTTAGACGGAGTTGTAGTCCCAGAATTTGGTACAATCGCAGCTATGATTCTAGCAGTAGCAATTATCTCAATAATTGCAGTTTCTGCAAAATCAA
>CALFHG010000154.1 GCA_937875805.1 uncultured Nitrosopumilaceae archaeon | reverse complement strand
TAATTTCATGTGCTTTTTCAAAACTTGCATCTCCCCTTAATGAGATGGTGACATCTGCAAAAATTATATCTCCTGATCTTCGCATAAGTACTGGTCCTGCATCTATTACTCCTTCTGTTAATATTGAAATTTCTCTAACATTTTTTACAAGTTCTGGTGATATTACATCAGTCAAATCCAATGCTGTTTTGTATACTAGCTTTACACTTAGTGCTGCTAGTAATACGCCTAAAATCAGTGCTGCAACAAAGTCTCCAAAATACAATCCATATGATACTAGAATAATTCCTACTATTGCAACTATTGTGGAACCAAGATCCATAAATGCATGATAAAAATCTGCTTTCAGAGTAGCACCACCAATTTTTTTAATAGATCTTCTGAGAATGATTATTCTAAAAAAGTCAATACCTATTGTGTACAGTCCACCAATTATTGCAAACAACCCTGGCAAAATACTTGGTGGGGGACTTTGTAATCTGTTAATGGATTCGTAGATGAAAAAACATGCAATTAGAAAAATTGCTATTCCTCCAATTAATCCACCCAATGATTCAATTTTTCCATGTCCATAGGTATGCTCAGCATCTGCTGGTTTGATTGCTAATCTTGCAGCTAATAGTAAAACAAGAGTAACTACACTATCCAATAATGCATGAATACTATCTGTAATTAGTGCTAGACTGTTTGAGATTAAACCGAAAATCAATTCTACTAAAAATGCTGAAAATATAGCTAAAAGTGAAATCTGTAAAACTTTGGTCCTTTGAACAAACATTTTCCTTCTTTCTGATAATTTAATCCCGTATTACAGTTTTCTGAGAATGAATCCTACGATAACGTTATTTGTGAGAAAAATGAATTTTAGGAATATGGTGGATTGGAAATATTTTACTTTAGTGGTAACTTTTTCAATAATATTACTAATTCCTACTATTGACGCTGAGGCATCAAGTAATCCTAACTTGTTTGTATCTGCTGAAAATTCACAATTTGATAATTATTTCTCAGGTTCAATGGTGATTGAAGTTGTAATCAATGATTCTAATCTACATGATACTGATGAGGGGAAAGGCGAACCTGATGTCACAATCAATGGGAAATCATTACGGATGGTTCAGGCCACTGATGGTAATTGGTATGCTTATTTTGCTAATGTAGACAAGGCAAAAATTGCAGATTCTACTGTTGGTAAAAATGGAAAAGGACTTGATTTTGGAGTTTTCTGTAGTAGAGATACTGCATCCTCTGTATTTGGAATTTCCATTTCTGAAACTGATGGGATTGCAGTACCAAAATCTGCTGGTTTGACTGGTTTTACCAACGGTGCTTCTTCACTAAGTCAATGTACTGGTTCTCCAACAGATTCAACAAATTGGAACAATGTAGTTAGAAATGCAAAATCAATCAATACTAATTCAAATATCCCTACT
>CALFHG010000153.1 GCA_937875805.1 uncultured Nitrosopumilaceae archaeon | reverse complement strand
CCGGCTATAAAATACCGCAGGAACTGCGGGAAGTAACGCTTGTGGAGATGCCAATGGCGTCAAGGAAGCAAGAAAAGGTCACCCAACAAGTTGTGTGGTAGTTCACCGGTTACTATGAAACCAATCATTATCATCTCAACATATCCTAACAAAAAGTCAATTTCTAAAATTGCAAATGAACTTGTAAAAAACAAGACAGTTGCATGTGTAAATATTTCTAAAATTTCATCAATTTATTCTTGGAAGGGAAAAGTAGAAAATTCATCAGAATATCTTGCTATATTCAAAACAATTACAAAAAACAAGACTTTGTTAAAAAAGAAAATTAAAGAAACTCATCCATATGATGTTCCAGAAATAGCAGAAATTGATGTTACTTCAATTGACAAATCTTATCTAAAATGGTTAGTAGAATCTACGACTTAGGATTCAACTGTATATCTTAACAGAGAAACAATTCCACCCAAACCTGTAACTCTAAGGCCGATATCAGTTGATGAGTCAACACTGTAAATTTTTACTCCCTTGTCTTCTGCATCATTTAGAAAATCCATTATCTTTTGTTCATCATTTTCTTGTATTGCTTTGTCAGAAAATACTAGTGATTCAACTGCACCCATTTGATTTGCATTAAAAGTTTCATTATATCCCATTGTAAATTTTCTACTTTTCTTGTTTGCCAGAATCATAATTTCATCAATGATTGATGATGCTTTGGCTAATTTACTATCAGACATTATTTCCTGCATTGTTTGTGATTTTGTAAATATGTAAATTCCATCTTCTCCACCAGAATCAATCCCATCTACCACCTGAATTTTAAATTTCTGAAGTTTTTGTGATTTTTCTATAAAATTTGCAAATCTTTTCTTTGTTTCACCAGGGCCAAAAATTACTATGGTATCCCCTTCTTTGAAAATACTTGATAGTGCTTGTTGTACTTGTTCAAAGAATTTTTCAATATTGAAATTAGTTTTGTATCTTTTTCCTCCAGAACCTGAATAGATATTTGGCATAAATTCTAAATGTGTGCCTCTTAATCTTGCAATCCCACTATCACTTGTATCAATTGCTACTAGAACAAAACTAATTTGATCATTACTTGATTTTAAAAGCTTTTTTTCAATAGGAAGCCATTTTTTCTTTGAAATTGTAATTCCGTCATTTAGTTTTATAATAAATGAATGATGAGATCCATGTGGTACTGATTCATTATTTGATTCAAAAATTGTACCTCCAACTCTTAATCTATCTAAGACATCATCAAGTGAAATTTTTTCTACAGTTAATGCTATTCTAACTTTGATTCTCTCACCTTTATCTGGTCTTGAATAATCTTTATCTTGTTTTAGAACTCTTGTTGTATCTCCAATTACCTTATCATTTTCTTTGATAATACGACGTAAATTCAAAAGATCTTCAGTATCTTCTGGGATTACAGATATTGAATTTTCATCTATTGTCTTTGTAATCATGATATTATTCTAATTTACAAAAAGAAAAGAGTTTAGCTTGGAGTTTTTTCAGTCTTTGCTTCTTCTGATTTCTTTTTTAGATAATTTTCAACCCATTCTATCGTGAGAACGCCTGATTCAGATAAATTTGTTAAAGAATTTGCAGATGCTTCTCCTGTCACTTTACCGTTGTTTCTTTTTAATTGTCTCCATTTTAGAGATGTATTTCCACTTTTTGAATTATAGATAATTCCCAAGACATCTTTTCCATTGACAAATGTAATGTCTCTAATTTTTTTTAGAGTAACTTTATCAGCTGCTTCAACATAAATTGATCCAAGTTCCTCTGCTCTTTCAGCAAAAACCTCTGTATCTTCTAAATAAGCTCTTGGTGCATATGAAATACATGTACTTGAAATGACAAATCGTCTAAAACTTTCCAATGAGGCAGGAGTATCTATTGTAACCATTTTGAATGAATAAATTATTGACCATTTATCAATCTTATGTACAGACTTTTTCTTCCTCGATTGATATGTTACTACATCTAAGATCACTCTGATTAAATCGTCTATATTTTAAAACTGTAGATATATCTAAAGATATGATCAGAAACTACAAATTCAGATTATACCCAAATTCTGTTCAAAAATACAAACTACAAAATACTCTGGCTGTATGTCGTTGGGTTTACAACAAATTTGTAAATCAAGCTCAAAATAATTTTATTAGTAGAAATGATATGAATTACATCTTAACAGAATTAAAGCAACAAGAACCATGGCTGTATTCATATCACAGTAAGATGCTTCAGATGGTATCGACACAATTAGAAGGATCTGAAAAATCTTTGATTGAGCTAAATAAAAAAGGCTACAAGATAGGCAAGCTAAGATTTGCAAAATATGAAGAATACAGGACATTTATCTATAATCAATCAGGTTTCAAACTGGAACAACATGGAGACAAAAAACTACTCTATCTCTCAAAGATTGGATTTGTCGAGATTAGAATGCACAGAGAAATCCCATCTAATACAAACATTAAACAAATCATA
>CALFHG010000152.1 GCA_937875805.1 uncultured Nitrosopumilaceae archaeon | reverse complement strand
TCAGCAATTGGGATAATATTTCTATCCCAGACAAATGTTTCAATGAAAAAAAACCCAGATTGTTTTGGCTTCCAATCAATTATTTGTGTTTCTAGTCCAGATTCAATAAATCGCCCATCAAATTTTCCAATATATTCTACAGTTTGAGGATCACCTTGAATTTCAGATGATTTTTTTATTTGAACATAGTATGTGTATGCAGTTTCTTCAGGTATTATTTCTGATATAAATTCAATTTTAGTTTCACTTTTTATATGAAATGTTGAATCTACTTTTAATTCAGATACTTTATTTCCATTCGAATCTTCCACAGATACATTTCTGATAGTTATGAGTTTATCAAGAATTTGAGATGCTGGAATTTGTATATCAACAAAATCAGAAATAGAAACACTGGATTCTGCAAATAAGAGAAATCCTTTAGCTGTTGAATCAATTACTTCATCAAACTCAAACGAAATCTCAGTGTTTGGATCTATATCACCAAGTTCTATTGTGTCCACTCTAAGAATACGTTCAAAAACATCATAAAATGCAAGATAGACGTTAGTGTTAGAACTTGAAGTTTTTCCATTTTGTAAAACGCCTGAAAATTGAAATGAATTGTCTAAAAATACATCAGTAGAGTATACTGTAAGTTCAGGAGTTTTTGGAGCTACAGGAATAGGTGAATCGACAAAGGAAACAGATACCTGGGTGATTTGAGGATTCGGAGTTTCAGAAACGATGGAGAATGTAGATTTGCCATTTATTGGAATTACTTCAAGTGTAGTAGTTCCTTGAGTAACCTCTAAAGGAGTAGGGTCAGCATCATCATAGAAATTTACTTTAATTTTGACATTAGATACAGGAGTTAGTGAATTATTATTTTCAACAATTCCAACTACAACAGTAAATCCATCAGAATTTTGATAGACATAGAGATTATTCTCATTTATGTACAGAGTCAATGTAGAAGGAGTGTTAGTAACTTGAGAAAATCCTTGAGAGAAGGGAACTAAAAGTAAAATCAAAAATGTGCACAAAATTACTTTGGACATGATTTTCTTTATGATTGGGGATTAATTTCGTGTAACATATCAAATAGTGAACAAGAAAGGTAACAACGTTAAAC